>JAZLLX010000107.1:0-29736 GCA_045598345.1 Acidaminococcaceae bacterium
GTGGTCATTTCAGTTTTTCGTTCCTCAATCGTTCAATAATTGTATAAACAATGCTCACATCATTTACCGAAAGTCCGTTGACATTGACTGTTGAACTCTCTTTCAGTCCCAAAAGAAAATCAGAGGACACGTCAAAGATTTTTGCCAAATCAACCAAATAATCAGTTGAAGGATTGGATATTCCCATTTCCCAGGCATTTACGCTGGCACGGGTAACTTTCATTTTTCTGCCCAATTCAGATTGTGTCCAGCCCTTGGCTTCTCTCAATTTTTTAATTCTTGTGTCAAGTCCTATTACCATTTTGCATACCTCTTTTTTTATAGTTTAATAGTTATTGTGTAAAATATCATTATCATAAAGATAAAATAGATTGACTTAATACAATATGTGTTGTAGAATAACGACATATTTTTGCGTATTTGGGGAAAATGAGATGAAAAAATTATTAGCATTATTGACAATTATTTTCATATCAGTTTTTAGCACGTCCTTTGCCTTTGAAACCGCAATGGAGATTCCCGTGAACGGGAAGAATATCTTATTCAGCCGCTATTTGACTACGCAAGCCAGCGGATTGTTTTATGCTAAGGACAATATAACCAAAACCAAGGAGGGATTTTATAATGTTCTTTCCTTGGTGGAATATAACAATGTCAATAAGCAGGGTGTCAAGCGTGTAGTTGTTGAGCAATATCTGGCGGATGAATATTATCTGGTCAGCAGAATGACCGGCTACGGAGCAGACAACAGCGTTGTGTATGACAAAATTGTAGAATCATTAAAATGGAATTATATTTCGCCCCAGGATATAGCATCGGTTCTTTTGTATTTGGCAAAAGAAAAATTTGGCGAAAATTGAAAATGACATAATTTTGTCAAATTTAAGTATCATAATGATAATCAAACAACACAGGGGTGTTGTTAAAATTTAAATCCCCAAGAGGGTAGAAGTTGTTTGACAGGAAGCAAACAACAGTGATTAAGGAGGAAATCTATTATGAAAAAGACAGTTGCTTTGGGAGTGCTGATGGCATTGGCACTGAATGCGACAAGTGTATTTGCGGCTGCAAATCAGGTAAATGTGAATGTTGACCCCGGCACAACGGTTAATGTTAATGTTCAGCAAAAAGCAAAATCCGTAGGAGAGGTTGCCAACTGGGAAAAAGCGGAAACGGCTGTTGTTGTGGAAATGGGTACAGGCGTTGTTAATCCTGAGTTCAGAGGGGCACAGGCAAAATTAATGGCACGCCGGGCGGCTATGGTTGATTGCTATCGTAATCTGTTGCAAAGAGTTCAGGAACTGCAAATTGATGCAAATACGGATGTGGGGAATTTGATGGCTCAAAGTGATGTTGTCAACACAAAAATCAATGGTGCAATTAAAGGAGCAAGAATTATTGATGAGGGAGAGCAGGGCAGCGGAGAGGACTATTATTATTGGGTAAAGATGTCTTTGCCGGTGTTCGGCAGCAATTCTGTAGCGGCGGCCGCTTTGCCGGAAGTAATGAAAAATACACCTACCGCTCAGCCGCCTGCAATGGTTACGAAAAAGAATACAGCAATGACCAAAGCGGAATTTAAGGAAGTTAGGCAGGAAGTGAAGACAGCAGGATATACAGGAATTGTTATTGATGCCGCAGGAACAGGTCTTGAAACCACAATGGCCCCGCAAATCATTGATACTAACGGCAGGGTAGTATATGGTATGGAAAACATAGATGTGGATTTTGCAGTGTCCCATGGTCTGGTTGAATATTCCAAAGATTTGCAGGCGGCGGCAGGCGGTTCCACCCGTGCCGGAACTAATCCCTTGGTGATTAAAGCAACCGGTGTAAAAGGCGGTACAAATTCTGTTAATCCTGTTAATGTAACTGTAAGCCCTGAAGATGCTGACAAAATCTTGTTGGCGGCACAAAATAATCCTGATTTGTTCACCAATGGGGCGGTGGTGTTTGTAAGGTAAGTGGTATGTGGGAAAAAACTATTGTGACCTAGGAAATATAAATCTTAAGGTCACAATAGTTTTGGCTTTTTATTTGATATGGACTCGTATGTTTTACGGAATACAAAAATTGTTTGCGGATAGTGACGATAATATTTTGTGATATGAATTGGCAGGGATAATTTTTGAAAGAATGTTCGTCGAAAGGAAGGACTTCTAAAAATGAAAAATGTGTTTAAAATATTTGTAAGCATAAGAAGAGCATTGTATGCGATGTTTTTTCTCATGCTTATTTTGGTTGGATGTGTAGAGGCAAGTTCTGTCAGGGTAAGGGGGACAGGTGTGGACAAGGAAAGTGCAATGAAGGATGCTATGCGTGTAGCAGTGGAGCAGGTTATAGGCACGTATGTTGATTCTAAAACTTTGGTGGAACAGGCAGCGGTAGTAGAGGATACTATTCTCACTAAAGCACAAGGATTTGTGACGGATATACAAATTATTTCACAAGGAAAGAACAAAAGGGATTACTGGGTTGACGCAAAGGTTGAAGTAAATGAAAACCCAAATTCGGAACTGAGAAATCAGTTGCAAATGGTAATGATGTTAGGTAATCCCAGAATCGGTGTAATCGTGTTCCGTAGAGATAAAAGCCAATACAGCACTGCTGGAAGTGAGGGACAGGAATATGATGATATGGTGGAACTGGGCATAAATGAAAAATTAAGAAATTTGGGATTCAATCATATTGTAGATGCAAATATTGTAGCAAAATTACGAAATTCTCCAATTTTGACCAGAATTTTGAATGGTAATAACGATAACGGTTATATCGGTGAAGATGTGGGAAATGTTAATGGTCTTGGTATGGACATTCTAATTTTAGGTGTCAGTACAGTGGACAGTTCCAAAATAAACTTGATGAATATACAAAATACAAGAGAAAGAGAAGGATATTTTGAAAATAATGAAACCCCGCTAATTAAAGGTTCAGCGGTGGTGACGGGCAAAATTATTGTTTTATCCACGGGGGAAATAAAACACTCTTTTAAAAGTGTTGGAGCAGGAGTTGATATAGTCAATGCAACGGCTCAAATGAAAGCATCTGACAAAGCGGCAGAACTTGTGGCAGTTGAAGTTGAAAAAGCACTCCGAAATAAGGCGGCAAAATTAGTAGACGGGAAACAGATAATTGCCTTAGTATCAAATGACGAAGTACTTGAAAAATTAGTAAGAATATTAAAAAGTATGAAAAGAATTGATGATGTTAAAGTGAGGTCATTCAGTTCTGGAAAAGCAATGATTGATCTTGACACCAGCATGAAATTGATTGGCATTTACAGGGAACTTCGTGACAGTTCAGGACTTATTGTGAGAAATGAAGGAATTGAAGGCGAAGTTCTGAATATATTTGTGGAAATGGAGTAATTAAAAATGAAAAAGCTGATTGTTTTTTGTATGGGAATTTTGATGGTATGTTTCTCAATGGTATGTTGTGCAGGACTTAGGGATTATCCTATCATAGCCGTCTTACCGTTCAGCCATCATGCTCCAGCCGGTTCTACCCAAAACCAGGAAGCCCAGTTATCTTTTGAAGATGCAAGAATTGTTAGTGATTATGTGTTGGACAATTTGGTGGATTGCGGTGAATTTCAGGTTATGGAGCGGGAACAAATGGCCGCAATATTGAGCGAACATAATCTCAATGTAAGCGGGATGGTAGATATTTCTACAGCAAAAGAAATTGGCAAACTGACGGGCGTTCAATATCTCGTTTATGGCAGTGTGGTCGGCTGTTCTCTAAAAGAAAGTCATGCTGGTTACAGCAATTCCGCCGTTTCCGGGGAAGTTGAAAATAAACGGCATATTGTTATTGCTAATGTTGTTGGAAGATTTATTGATGTGGAAACGGGAAGAATTGTTTTGACAGGCAGAGGCAAAGGACAATCCACCAGTACCCATAATGAAATAAATTTTTCTTTAAAGAAGAAGGTAAAAAATCCGATGTATGGAATGAATGAATATGTGGAAGGGCAGGAATATGTTAATGAAGAAATATCCACTATTGACCACTCCATTAAATTTGGCAGTGAACAGGTGAGCCAGGTTCAGGTTCATAATGCTTTGGGGAAGGCCGCTTATGATTTGGTCGGCGGGCAACAGGGCTTTTTGGCAAAACTTAGCGGATTGAATCAGTGGAAACCAAAGTTTAAGCAGAAAAATAAGAAAAAATGAGTGTAAAAATGTTAAAGATTAAAAATGTTAAAGATTAAAAATTTGGGTTTGGTAATTTTATTTGTGTTATTGGGGAATGTTGCGGATGCGGAACATCCCGCTGCGGAGAAATACAAAAAAATTTTTGGCAGTACCATTTATAGTGTGGAATACAGTACGCCATCGGTGGACAAAATCTTGACAGTAATGGGTGACAAACGTATTGATTATACCTTTGTCAAAGGGGGAAGTCAGTTGGTTCCATTGGGCGGATTTGGAAAAAATCAACCTACCGCATTTTATTTGAACGGTAAATATTATCAGGTTTCAGAAGAAAATCGTGCTTATATGGCTCTGGAATCGCAACTTCGCAATGTAAATTTGGATCCCCAAAAGGGTTGGGGAACTATTCAGGCACGTTTGGCTTTACCTCCGGAATTAGCTATTTTTGCTCCTAATGATATTTTTAATAAGTACACAGATTTTAGAATACCCCGATATGTCGTTAGTGGTAAGAAAGCGATGATGGTCAGAAAAAAAGATTACAATTTTACTTATGATAAATACGTTGCTGATTATGAGGATGCGGCAGGGGGAATACACTACAAAAAAGCATATTATGTCTGTTATGATTCAAAAGGGATTTTAAAGGCGATTGAAACTTGCCTAGACGTAAACGGTCAGGAAAGTTCTGTTCAGATTATGGAAATTAAGGATGTTACCACCTCTGTTACGGAGGAAGAAAAAAATTTACCAAAAGGTTATGTCATATATGCGGCCGGTATGGGAGATATGAATGATTTGGTCAATCGTAACGTAATAGTGGAAGATTATCGCAAAAATAAAAAATAGAAAGGGAACAGTTAAATGAATAGTGTTATAAAAATTTTGATGACAGTTTGTTTCTTACTGCTTTGTTCTACAACTTTGGCAAGCCGTCTGAATTATTATCAAAATTTATTGCTTACAAAAAAGTTTTTTCTTAATTACGAAGAAGTAACCCCCCAACAAAGGCAGACAAACAGGGACAGAGTTTCTTTAAATGGTAATAATTTCATGAAGACAGGTGCTGCAGATTTTCTGGTGAATTTACAGACAGATGTAACGGTAGTGGAAAATGGCAATGATCGTTATGAAGAAGTCAGTTCCGAACATGGGGCTATGTGCAGGTTGAAAAAAAATTTGAAAGTTTATAATTTTACGAAACGAATGAGCGGCGGGAAGGTTATTTTTTACGGAAAGAAAAAAGGGGAAGTGGAAGAAGTTCCCTATAATAAGCTGGCAGAGTTAGAGTATGGCAGATCCTATGGTACGGAAAATATGAGTATTGTACTGAATGCTATTTTGCCAGATATTGCAAAATCATCTAAAGCACTAAAGTTTCGGGAAGTTGGTTCTGGGAAAAATAAAACAGGGTTGAATTATATAGATTACAGGGCTGATTCAAAAAATGATATGTATGTTATACGTTTTTGTTTTGAAGGAAGCAAACTGGTCAGAATATTATCTGCTAAGTATTATACAAATTCTGCCGGACAATTTAACGGCACAAGAAATATTTTCAAAATTAAAGAGTTCACCCACGAAATCAAACCGAATTATTTAAAGTTGCCGGACGGTTTGAAAGTAGTGGAATCAAAGCGTAGGGAATAAAATGTTTAAAAAAGTATTCCTAATCTTAATACTGAGTATGTTTATACAATGTACAGGGCTGGCCAAAACACCTGTTTGTGTTTTGATGAAGTTCACTGACGATACCCGGTTTGATTTAATTGAATCTGGGGCAACATTGGCTGATATGGTAATGTTACGGTTGGTGAACAGCGGGAAATTTAATTTACGGGAAACTGAAGTTATTCCCGATGACATGGAAAAAATGCTTTATGAAGAACGGACTGCCGAGTTTGCAAACGCCAAGTCCGCTATGGCAACAGGGGATTATAACACTCTTTTTGAAGGCCCGGGATTTGATGAAAAATATGCACAGTCAATGGCATCGGCAAGATTTGGACAAATAGTGGATCCAAAACTTACCTCAGCCATAGGCAGGCAACACGGGGCGGATTATTTAATTCAGGCAAGCATCATCAATATTGGAACTGGTGGCTGGTGGGATGAGAATTTTGAAACATCTTTTACTGCTATTAACTATATGAGTGAAGCGGTGGCTATGATGGGGGCTACCAATGTAATGGGATTTTTAGGGCCTTTGGGTTCAATGACCAAGATGGTTGGAGTTACAACTTCAGGTATTGGCGTACAGGCGGAAGTAAGAATTATTGAAGCGATTACAGGGGAAGTGGTGTGGCAAAGAAAAGTGACTTCAATTTCCAAACAAACTGCAGTTGATTTAATGGGAATAACTGTGGCAGGAACGGACAAACTAAGCAGTAATATCTACTATAAGGCCATGGAAAAAGCCGCTAATATGATTAGTGACGCTTTAATTGGGGACGCAGATAAATTATTCGCAAAAATTAAAGCATAAAAATGAAGAAAATTTTATTAGTATTGTTGATTAGTATATTTTTTAACACTTTGGTTTATGCAGGCGATTTAATCCCTAATACAGCAGTGGCAGTGATGGATTTTGGATTCAGACCGGGAGCAACGGAAACAAGCATTAACATTGACCATGCGGGTGAAATAGCCGCTGATTATGTTATTGAATGGCTTGTAGATAGTAATTGTTTTCAGGTGATTGACAAGGATGTGGCATTAGAACGGTTACGAGAGAAAAAGTTAAAAGTTACGGGGTTGATTAATCCTGCTGATGCCAAGAGAATTGGTGAATTATTAAAAGTTAAGTACCTTATTTATGGTTATGTCAGCGGTATGTCAGTTTCAAACATTTCCGGGGGAATGGTACTGTTATCCAACGGTTTGAAAGTAGATGTTTGTACGGTTAAATCCCATATAATCGGAAGGGTTATAGATGTAAAAACAGGAATAATAGTTAGGGCAATGAAAGGCGATGGGGTTTCCCGCAGCAGTCATACGGAGGTAGGTGTTGCTCCCCATGTGATTAAGGTGGGAACAAGAACTGTTACTCAGGCAAGTGTCCACAATGCCTTGCAAAAGGCGGCGGACAACATGGTTTTGGATTTGCTCTTGTCCTTTGAAGGGAAAAAGGTCAAGAGTGAAAATAAAAAAATAAGGTCGGATGAGACCAAAAGAAAAGGAGAAAAATTATGAAAAAATCTTTGGCTTGTACCATATTGGCAGGATTGCTTATGGGTGGTGTGATGATGGGAGCGGAAGCCGCTATTGATATTGTAATCAGTGCGGATGGCACAGTTACACCGAATACGTATACTTCAATGACTTATACGGGAGTGAGTGCAGAAAGTGGAACTACAGATTTTGGCAGTGACATTGCATCGATCAAAACAAATGGTAAATTGAATACTAAATCGTATACTTCTGTACCTGTCGGTACGCCAGTATTTGGTATTGGTGTCGGACCAAGTGGTTTTGTACAAGGTAGTTCTGTCTCCGTAATAAATATTAACGTAGATAGTTTGGGTTGTGGTATATACAACAATAACATGAGCAACAATGGTAGTGTTAATTTGACCAATCTTGGTAAAATTGTTGTTAATGGAGATTCGGGAGCGTATGGTATTCACATGGGGCATGGAACAAATGTGATAGGGTTTACAGGAGACAGCAGTATTGAAGTAACGAGTGAAAATGGTGATATGTATGGTATTTGTATTTCTGGAGGAAGTACCACTGTGACTGGTTTAAAAAATATCACAGTAAGTAATAGTGAGCAGCATAATTCTTATGCGATTTATTCTAGTGGTGGTGAAATAGATATAGGTGGTGAAAATAATGAAAATATCTTATATGTAGATGGAATAGTGGAGAACATGGGAGGAACAATAAGGATAAAAAACGCCTTTATTACAGGGAATTTTCATGGAGGTTTCGTAGGATATGATGATACAGAAAGTGTTGTCGAAGGTATGTTCTTAGACGGAAAGATTGTCGTAAATGGCGATACAAATATTATACATGATATATGTGCAGATGATGCTAGTGACGATTTTAGTTTTGGAAAAATAGACAATACAAGCCATACTTTTTTTGAAAATCTTGTAGTTAGTGATGTTGGTGCAAAAGTAAAAATTTATGGCAGTGATTTTCTTATTCAGGGGATTAAAAACAAAGGAACATTAGTTGTTAATCCAGATATTGTGCCTGGTTGTTATAGTATTGGCAGTGATGTGTATCACTATACCGGAGCAAATACGGAAATTAATTTGGTAGGCAAGAAGGATGGATATACTGAGGGTGATTATATAGCTGATGCGAGGGGACTTTTATATGGTAACATATATGGTAGTGATGAGAATTTTAAAATGACGTTAGATATGTCTGATTGGATTCTTCATAACGAGGAAGATGGTGTTCCTGTAGTATTTGATCCTGTGTATAATGTTTCATTGAAACGAGGTGCAAATGTTCTCTTAAATCCTAATACGCAAGTATATGTATCCCTTGAAGACCAATCTTATCAAGTAAATTGGAAGGATAGGTATAGTGAAGTAACTTTTAGAAACTTAAAGAATGATGGTACCGGTGTTATCAATTTGGCAGTGGATTTAGCGAATAGTGTGGGAGACCAGATTATTCTGCAGGGTGAAATTCCCGAGAAACTTGGTGTAGCACTTGTCAACAAGGACAATAATGGTGGTGAGGCATTTGTACCTGATGGTGAACATAAAGTGACTTATGCCAAGGCACCGATTGGCAGTAGTTTGAAGATTGATACTACATTAGTGCCTGTGTATGGTAAACAATCTATGATTTACACTCCTATTGTAGAAGAAACAACTACTGATATGCGAGAGTGGAACTTTGTTGGATGGAGTCAACGTCCACGTGGGGACAGCAAGTTAAATGCTAAGGATGAATTGGATGTTCCTAACTTGTTGCCGGAGATGGAGGAAAAACGTTTGGAGGAAATTCATCGTTATGCGGTACACAATGACTTGAGCGAACTTGGTGCCTGGGTGCGTGGTGAAACTGGCAAGATGTCCGCTGATGGTGTAGATTTTGACGTGAAGGTTATCAGCGGCGGTTATGACTGGGCCAATAAGACATCCAAGGGCAATTTCTTCATGGGCGTGGGCGTAAGCCATGGTACCAGTAATGCGGACATGAGTTTCGTGGGCGACAGCAAGAACACCAGTTTCAGTGTGTATGGCAGCTGGTATGGTCGGAAGAATTATGATTACATTGATTTTGTGGCCAAGTATGGCAAAATTGACCATCAGTATGGGGGAACTAATTTTGAAGGGGTGTTATGTGAAGGTGAATATGACAAGAAGATGTATTCATTCTTTACTAAGTATGGTCGCCGTCTGCCATTGAAAAATGGTTATTATGTTGAGCCCTTTGGCAGTTTAACCTACGGTCACATTAATGATGCTGATTTCCATGATAAAGGCCAGGACGCCCGTATGCATGTTAATGCCATTCTCAGCAAAATTGTTTCTGTAGGTGCTATGTTCGGCAGAAATGTTAAAGGTACAGAATTGTACTGCAAATTGGCTTATTCCTACGATTTTGACGGAGTGGTCAGAGGCAGTGTGCCTGACCAAAATTATAATGAAAAAACCGACCTGGGCGGCTCATCCTATAAATTTGCCATTGGTGCAAGCCGCAATCTTGGAAAGCAGAACAGTTTGCATTTTGATGTAGAAAAAGATTTTGGCGGTAAGATGAAGAGGCCTTGGAATGTGGCACTTACTTTCAAGCATACTTGGTGATGCTGAAATAAAATTAAGGAGGAGAAGAAAATGAAAATTTCAAAAAAATTGATTGCTACTTTAGTAGCATTAGGTGTTGCAGGCATGGAAGTTATAGGCCATGCTGCACCGCCGGTGGGCAAAACTGTGTTGCAGACCTATTCTTGTAACAGGGTCAATAATTGTTATACAGGAGTTGGAACTGGCAAGACAGGATGGATTGCCGCCCATGATGATTTAATCCGTCTTTATGAAATTCGTAGTGACGGTTGGGTCAGGGGTGATTACCCCGCCGGCAGTGGTCGTGTTACCCGTTGGTTTAAGTTTGGCGATTTGGTTATGAACGGTAACTTTAAAAATTACGAAGCCAGTTTGGTCAATGTGAAAACCGCTCCCGTTTATCGTACCCACAATTCCGGTTCGTCCTTTGGTACTGTCTATAACACGGATAAGGTGATAGTGGTGGACGAATACGGAAGCCGGAAGTGTATTGTTTATAACCTTGACGCAGGCGGTTATAAGATGGGCTGGGTGGATAAGAACAAGGTGACGGGGGCGTCTCGCATTCCAACCAATGTAACCAACAATCTGATTACACCTGTACAGAGGCAAAATAGTACTGTTGTAAAACTGGTAAATTTACAGGATGCTGTTGTACAACGTATGAAATCAGGGGTGTTAAGTTATCATCCTCAAGGACAATATTGGACAGACGGAGAATGTAGAGGTTTTGCCACTACTGTTTTCGATGAAATATTTGAAAATGATACTGGTGCTCATATGCTTAGAACTAATTGGCGGTATAAATATTCTGGAGATAATATGGGATTTGGCGTAGCAGAAAGTGAACTAAATTCTTGTGGTATTAAAACTGTTGGTAGGGTTAGCGAAACAGGACTTCCTCCTTTAGGCGGTCATAGGTACCCCTACCAAGTCAATAAAACACCTACATCAGGATTCTATAATAATTTGAAAGTGTTGTTCCAAAAGGCTAAGGTGGGAGATTTTGTTCAAATGTCGAGACGCAAATATGGTAACAGTGAAGAATCTTGTGGCCTTCCGCATTCAGCAATTATAGAGAGAATATATAGTTATGGTGTGAGATTTTTTGAGGCTAATGTAACCAAAGACAGAGTATTTTCAAAGGATTATACTTGGAACGATTTGGCATATAGTAATATTGGATTCACAATCTACGAACCGATTAATTACAAATAATGTTGTTGAGATAATAAGGAACTGTCATTGACTGATGGTTCCTTGTTATTTTGTAGTGACTTCTTTTTTGTCATAAAAAAGTCATAATTAGGGTCTATACTATGTTCAAGTTAAATAAATCTTGTTGGAGGTTTGAAAATGTTTGAGCATCGGTATAAACTACTGGGGGATAAGGTTTGTTTCTACAGGCAGAAGATGGGACTTACACAGGGGGATTTGGCAAAACTGGCTTCCGTGTCCCGACCACGAATAAGTTATATAGAATGCGGTAAAGGAACTTTCAACATTGAACTTTTATTTTTGATAGCGAAGGCATTGGCTGTTGAGCCAAGCGTTTTGTTGGTGACGGGTAATAATAATCGTTACAAATAGTGAAACATAAATAACTATTCAGGCAGCAATCGGGTCTAATTTTTTTGATGAAAATGTAGTCCGAGTGCTTGAAGCGAGAAAATCACTCGATTTTCTTCAAATTTTAGGAGAAAATCGGGTGATTTTCTATGTTGGCGAATTGACGAGGGGATTTGTAGTTAGTAATGAGTAATGAGTAATGAGTAATTGTGGTAAAATGTTCCGATGATTAGAGCAGGAAAGGTAGCAGAGTGCGGACTATTTTTATTTCTAATCACAGGAACATATTACCATCATTCTGCATTCTTAATTCATAATTAAATTTCCCATCGCAATCGTTTTACCCATAAAGTTGTGCAACGTATTGAACAAGTTACGCAACTTTAGGTGTTTTGGCAAAGCAGTTCGCATTCGGTGGACTTTTTTTCTAATCACAGGAATTTTTTACATTCATTTCACATTTCACAATGCACATTTCTAATTCTTATCGTACTTTCCCCACACCCTTTTATTCCCTCTCCCCGGGGAGAGGGTCAGTTTGCATTATGTGGAATTTTCCTGAATCCTGATTCCTAAATCCTTTATCCTTAATCTAATCACAGGAACATTTAACCATAATTACGCATTGCGCATTGCGAATCACGCATTAGAATTATCTACCTCTTATTTTTGCATTTGGTATATATTTCTTTACTTCACTAAGGTAAGCATTTAATTCTTCGTCCGTGGGGGCGGTGAGGTTCTTTTGCAAAACGGTGTCCCTGTCCACAAAGGGTTGCAAATAATAGGCACGGGCACCTTTCAGCCATTGGCCTATGGCAGTGAAATCAGCCAGTTGGTGCAGCCCTTTTACCACCGTAGTACGGAACTCATACTCAATGCCGCAAAACCTGATAAAGTCCGCACTATTACGGATGGCATCCATATTCATAGCTACACCCGTCAGCAGTTCGTAATGTTCCGGTGCGGTTTTGATGTCCATAGCGATATAGTCCAACAAATTGTTGTCCACTAATTTTTTGACAACATCCGGCATTGTGCCGTTGGTGTCCAACTTGGTTTTGAAACCGAGTTTTTTTATTTCTTTCAACAATTTGTCCAAATCGGGTCTTAAAGTCGGTTCGCCGCCGGTGATGCAGACCCCTTCCAAAAGCCCCTGACGTTTGCCCAAAAATGCCAACAGTTCCGCATCGTCCATTAAAGGGTCGGCGGTGGCGGCGTTCAGCAGTTCCGAATTGTGGCAAAAGGGACAACGGAAATTGCACCCTGCCAGGAATACAGTACAGGCAGTATGCTCCGGAAAGTCCAATAAAGTTAATTTTTGCAAGCCGTGTATAATCATAATGAATATATTATATTATGGTTATGAAAAAAAATCAATAAAACACCATATATAGTGTTTTTTATATTTTTTGTTGACAAAATATAGTGGTTATGGTATGATACCGCTACACTAAAAAAGAGCAAATGAACAAATGTCAAAGAACAAATAAGGACAATTTTGCTTCGCAAAATTTCCAACTATAATCACTGGAACTATTCACCACATTTGTTCTTTGTTCTTTAATGAATTGTCATTTGTAAGAAAAGGGAGGAAAAAATCAAAATGTATCAGGTCAAAAAGCGTGATGGGTCAAAAGGGGAATTTAATATCAACAAGATTAGTGCGGCTATTACCAAGGCCTTTGAGGCGTTGGACAAGCAGTTTCATCCTACTGTAATTGATATGCTTGCATTGCGGGTAACTGCCGCCTTTGAGAATAAAATTCAGGACGGGCTGATTGCGGTGGAGGATATTCAGGACTGTGTGGAGCAGGTATTGAGTGATGGCGGTTATGCTGATGTGGCGAAGGCCTACATCCTTTACCGTAAGCAACGGGAAAAAGTCCGCAATATTGGCGGCGCTCTTTTGAATTATCAGGAATTGGTTGACAATTACCTTAAAATTAACGATTGGCGTGTTAAGGAGAATAGTACCGTCACTTATTCCGTAGGCGGTTTGATTCTGTCCAACAGCGGCGCCATCACTGCCAATTATTGGCTCAGTGAGGTCTATGACGAGGAGATTGCAGAGGCCCATCGTTCTGCGGCCATTCATCTTCACGACCTTTCCATGCTCACCGGCTATTGTGCCGGCTGGTCTTTGAAACAACTTATTCAGGAAGGTTTGGGCGGTGTGCCGGGGAAGATTACTTCCGCTCCCGCATCCCATCTCAGCACCCTGTGTAACCAGATGGTAAATTTCTTGGGTATTATGCAAAATGAGTGGGCGGGGGCTCAGGCCTTCAGTTCCTTTGATACCTACTTGGCACCCTTTGTCCGTGTGGACAATTTGAGTCAGAAGGATGTTAAGCAGGCCATCCAAAGTTTCATTTATGGCGTGAACACTCCTTCCCGTTGGGGCACTCAGGCACCATTCAGCAATATTACTTTGGACTGGACCGTGCCTAAGGATTTGAAGGATTTGCCCTGCATCGTGGGCGGCAAGGAAATGGACTTCACCTATGGTGACTGCCAAAAAGAAATGGATATGGTGAACAAGGCCTTCATTGAGATTATGATTGAGGGTGATGCCAACGGGCGTGGTTTCCAATATCCGATTCCCACTTATTCCATTACCCGTGATTTTGACTGGTCCGAATCGGAGAACAACAAACTGCTCTTTGAGATGACCGCCAAATATGGTACCCCTTATTTCAGCAATTACATCAACAGCGATATGGAGCCCAGCGATGTGCGGAGCATGTGCTGCCGTTTGCGTTTAGACCTTCGTGAACTGCGTAAGAAATCCGGCGGGTTCTTTGGCAGTGGTGAAAGCACCGGTTCCGTTGGCGTGGTAACTATCAATATGCCCCGTATTGCTTATTTGGCAACGGACGAAAAGGATTTCTACAAACGCCTGGACAAATTGATGGATATTGCCGCCCGTTCATTGAAGACCAAGAGAACGGTCATTACCAAACTTTTGGACAATGGTTTGTATCCTTACACCAAGCGTTATTTGGGCACTTTCGCCAATCACTTCAGCACCATCGGCCTAATCGGTATGAACGAAACGGGCTTGAATGCCAAGTGGTTGCGTAAGGATTTGACCCATGCAGAAACACAGAAATTTGTACGGGAAGTGCTTGACCACATGAGGGAGCGCCTAAGCGATTACCAAGAAAAATATGGTGATTTGTATAACCTGGAAGCAACTCCGGCGGAGAGTACAACTTATCGTTTTGCCAAGCACGACAAGGAGCAGTATCCTGATATCATTACCGCTAACGAAAACGGCACACCTTACTATACCAACAGCAGCCATTTGCCGGTCAGTTATACGGACGATATTTTCAGTGCTTTGGAGATTCAGGACGAGTTGCAGACCCGTTACACTTCCGGCACTGTATTCCATTCCTTCCTGGGCGAGAAACTGCCCGACTGGAAGGCGGCGGCTACCTTGGTACGCAAGATTGCGGAGAACTTCAAATTGCCTTATTACACCATGAGCCCGACTTACAGCGTCTGCCGTGACCACGGTTATTTGGCGGGCGAGCAGTTTGTATGCCCTCATTGCGGACAGGCGACGGAAGTGTATAGCCGTATCACAGGTTATTACCGTCCGGTACAGAACTGGAATGACGGCAAGGCGCAGGAATACAAGGACAGAAAGACCTATGATATCCCCAATTCCAAACTGCGTAGGGCGGGCATCAGCGGCAGTCAGGTAACAGTGGAAAAGGCATTGGAAAACAACCAAGACAAGACCATTATGCTCTTTGCTACAAAGACCTGTCCTAATTGTGCATTGGCAGAAAAACTTTTGACACAAAAAGGAGTTGCATTCAAGAAGATTATTGCAGACGAGAATAAAGAACTGGCAGAAAAATTTGGCATTAAGCAAGCACCCACTATGATTTCAGGCAACAGCAAGATGGTAGGGCTGGGGGAGATTAGGAGGTTTGTGAGCGGAAAATAAATTGGAAATGTGAATTTAGAAATGTGAAATGAAGGACAATTTTCGCTTTGCGAAAATTCCCGATTATAATAGTGGAAACGGGGTATTATTATTTCATAATTCATATTTTGAGGGTCTAATTTGAAGGCGGTGTGAATCTGAATGAAATTTAAGGATAGCGAAAATCCTATACTTTGCAAATCCAAGAGTTTTGCCATAAAGATTATCAAAATAGTACAGAAAATACGTGCAGAGCAGAAAGAATATGCTTTGACTGATCAAATTTTAAGAAGTGGAACGAGTATAGGGGCAAATTGCATGGAAGGTGTTCATGCGGCTTCTAAACCTGATTTTTACAATAAGTTGAATATTGCCTGTAAAGAAGCGGCAGAAACACAATACTGGTTGGAATTATTATTTGAAACAAAATATCTCACTAACAGTGAATACAATGATTTGAGGAATGATTGTGATGAACTTGTAGCTATTTTGGTAGCTATTACCAAAACACAAAAGATAAATTAGGTTTGTGAACATAGAGATGTGAAGGGAAATTTTCGCAAAGCGAAAATTTCCAAATATAATCACAGGAACAAATTACCATCATTTCACAATTCACATTTCTAATTTCTAATTTTAACAGGGAGTGAACATAATGATTTATGACATTACAGTTGTCGGTGGCGGGCCGGCGGGGCTCACTGCGGCTATCTATGCGGCGAGAGCGGGGAAAAAGGTAATAGTGCTGGAAAAGGAAAGTTTTGGGGGACAGATTGTTTATTCCCCCATGGTGGATAATTTTCCTGCCTGCCCCCACATCAGCGGTGTGGACCTTGCCAATAAAATGACGGAGCAGGCCATGGGCATGGGGGCAGAACTGGAGAGTGCGGAAGTAACCGGGATGTTCTGTACCGAAGGGGGCCGGTTCGTGGTGGAAACGGATGTGGGCAACTACCACTCCAAGTCGGTGATTTTGGCAACCGGTGCCAAACACCGGCATTTGGGTTTGCCCAATGAGGAGGCCTTAACCGGTAATGGGGTTTCCTATTGTGCAGTGTGCGATGGGGCTTTTTATGCGGATAAGAAGGTGGCGGTTATCGGCGGGGGCAATGCGGCTTTGACTACGGCCTTGTTTTTGGCAGACCGTTGCAAGAAAGTGGTTGTTGTGCATTGCCTGGAAACTTTCCAGGCGGAAAATGCCATTGTGGAGCAGTTAAAAAAGCGGAAAAATATTTCCGTGATTATGAATAAAAAAGTTGTGAATTTCTGTGAAATGGCCGGGGTTCTTACCGGTCTTGACATGGTGGACAACGCTACGGAGCAGAGGGAAACTTTGGATGTGGAAGGAACTTTCGTCTGTATCGGTCAGGTGCCCCAGTCCGACCCTTTCGCCCTGATGGGGCTGACGGATGATTTGGGTTACTATGATTTTGACGAAACCACCACTACAACCATCCCGGGGCTTTTTGTGGCAGGGGATGGCAGGGCAAAGGATGTGCGGCAACTGACCACAGCGGTGGCGGACGGGGCGACTGCAGGGTTGGCGGCGGCACAGTTTGTAACTTCTTTGCAAGGTTAAATTTAAGAGGATTTAGTAAAACCTGTGTCACTTGGCACAGGTTTTTTGTATTCATAATTTTATGTGGCGAAAAAATATATATTATGGTATAATAGAAAAATCATTTTTAGAAAAGGAGATTTACAAATGAAAAAATTAGTTGTTTTGGCTCTTTTAGGTGTTATGGCATTTGCCTCTTTAACTTGCAGTGCAGCACAAAAGGTTTTGCGTGCAGGACTGGAACCCACTTTCGCCCCCTTTGAATTTACCGATGACAAGGGTGAATTTGTGGGCTTTGATGTGGACTTAATCCGGGCTTTGGGCAAAGAAGCGGGATATGATGTGGAAGTGCAGAACATTGGCTTTGACGCTTTGATTCCTGCAGTGCAAAGCGGCATTCTTGATTGTGCAATTTCCGGCATGACCATTACCGAAGAACGCAGCAAGGCAGTTGCTTTCTCCAATCCTTACTACACCGCCGGCCTTTTGGTTATGGTACGCAAGGACAACAAGGACATTAAGAGTTACGCAGATTTGAAGGGTAAAACCATTGCCTGCCAGATTGGCACCACCGGCGAGAACAAATCCCGGGCGGCAGGCGCAAAAAATGTAACTGCCTACAATACTAATGTTGAGGCGGCTATGGAACTGGTAAATGGCACCGCAGATGCAGTTATCAATGACGCACCTGTAGTATCATTCTATCTGAAAACTCCCGCAGGCAAGAACTGCAAGGCAGTGGGCGATATTTTGGAAGCAGAAGAATATGGCATTGCTTTCAGCAAGAAAAATCCCCAACTGCTCAAGGATATGAACAAAGCGCTTGCCACCCTGAAAAAGAACGGAACCTATGACAAGATTTATGCCAAATGGTTCAAATAATTTTTAACAGATACTTATGGATTTTGATTTAATTTCCAAGTCAATTCCCATATTGTTGCAGGGCGCTCTGGTAACCGTAGAAATCACTGCTATGGCAGTTTTCTGCGGTTTCCTCATTGGTGGCATTGTCGCTATCGCCCGGCTCAGCAATATTTCAATTTTACGCCGACTGGCAATTGTTTATGTGGACTGTATCCGTGGCACACCGCTGCTGGTGCAGATTTTCATTGTGTATTTTGCCCTGCCGGTAGTTCTTGGTTTCCGTATTGACAAGTTTGCGGCGGCGGTTATGGCCTGCTCAATTAACAGCGGCGCCTATGTGGCGGAGATTTGCCGTGCGGGTATTCAGAGCATTGACAAGGGTCAGATGGAGGCGGGACGGAGTTTGGGACTTACCTGGTGGGAAACCATGCGTTTCATTATTCTGCCCCAGGCCTTCAAGCGGATTATTCCGCCATTGGGCAATGAGTTCATTGCCATGCTGAAGGACTCCAGTTTGGTTTCCGTCATTGGTTTTGAAGAACTTACCCGCAAGGGGCAACTGATTATTTCCAGAACCTATGCGTCCCTGGAAATTTGGCTTTGCGTGGCGTTGATGTATTTGGTCATGGTGCTTTTGGTTGCCCGGGGTGTGGCATATCTGGAGAAGAGGTATCGGAAAGATGAAAGATAAGGTAATGATTAAGATTGAAAATCTTCACAAAAAATTCGGTGCCCTCCATGTGCTGCGGGGTGTGAATTTGGAAGTGCACGAAGGGGAAGTGGTGGTTGTTATCGGCCCCAGCGGCGGCGGCAAATCCACCTTGCTCAGATGTGTGAATTTTTTGGAAGAACCTACAAGCGGCAGTATTACCATTGACGGTGATACCCTGACCAGTTCCAACCATCCCAAGATTAACGAGATCCGCAGGGAAGTGGGAATGGTGTTCCAGCGTTTCAACCTGTTCCCCCACATGACCGTGTTGGAGAACCTGATGCTGGCGCCTATGAAGGTACGGAAAATTACGAAGCAGGAGGCGGAGGAAACCGCCAAATATTATTTGCAGAAAGTCGGCCTGGCAGAGAAGGCCAATGTGTATCCGGAAACATTGAGCGGCGGCCAGCAACAGCGGGTGGCAATTGCCAGGGCCCTTTGCATGAAGCCCAAGGCGCTACTCTTTGATGAGCCCACCTCTGCTTTGGACCCGGAAATGATTAATGAGGTTTTGGATGTTATGAAGAACCTTGCCCTTGACGGCATGACCATGATGGTGGTTACCCACGAAATGGGTTTCGCCAGGGAAATGGGGGACAGGGTGCTTTTCATTGAGGAAGGCAATATTCAGGAAGAGGGAAAACCCAGTGAAGTGTTTGACCATCCGAAGACCGCCAGAATGAAAGAATTTTTGTCAAAGATATTATGAACAGAGATTTTGATATTACCCCTTTAACAGATGTGATGCGGATTCTCCGCACCCCCGGGGGCTGCCCCTGGGACAGGGAGCAGACCCACAAGTCCATCCGGCAGAACTTCATTGAGGAAGTGTACGAATATTTGGAAGCGGTGGATGCGGACGATGTGGCAGGCATGCGTGAGGAACTGGGAGATGTCCTGATGCAGGTTGTGTTCCATGCGCAAATGGCACAGGAAGCGGACCGCTTTGATTTTCAGGAAGTGGTGGACGAAGTTGTGGACAAACTCATCCGCCGTCATCCCCATGTGTTCGGTGATTTGAATGTGGAGAACAGCACGGAGGTGCTGAAGAACTGGGATGCCATCAAGAAGACGGAGAAGACGGACCGCAAGTCCGTTCTGGATGGCGTAACCAAGGATTTGCCGGGACTTTTGCGTGCCCACAAATTGCAGCACAAGGCGGCGAAGGTGGGCTTTGACTGGGAAATTCCGGAGGAGTGCCGTTTGAAGATTGAAGAAGAAATGGGGGAAGTGGAGGAAGCCCGGGCAGAAGGCAACGGGGAACATCTGGAAGAGGAAATCGGTGATTTGCTTTTTGCAGTGGTGAACTACGCCCGGCAGTTGGGCGTGAACAGTGAAGTTGCCCTTAACCGTGCCAACAACAAATTTGCCAGGCGTTTCCGTTATGTGGAAGAGCAGGTGGAGGCAAAGGGCGGTGACTGGAGCCAGTTCACCCTGGACCAATTGGACGGATTTTGGAATGAAGCCAAACATAATGAACTGTAAGAAACAGAAAAAAACTTTACAAATTTTATTATGCACTATGGTTGGAAGCAAAAAAATATATGAATTTTTAATACCACGATTAAAAAACCTTTGAAAAGTTGCATATTTACTTGATTTTTTTTGCAAGTGTGCTAAAATAATAGCAATATATGTGGTCTTGAGGTTACCAAATCGTTGGAACCTACTGTTCATCACATGAATATTTTTTCAAAAAAAAGAAGGAGGATTTGTCCATGAACAAGACAGAATTGATTGCTGAAGTTGCAAAGAAAACTGAATTTAGCAAGGCCGCTGCTGAAAAGGCAGTCAACGCTTTTCTGCAAACAGTTGTTGCTACCGTAGCAAAGAAGAAAAAAGTGCAATTGGTTGGTTTCGGTACTTTTGAAGCGCGCAAACGTAAAGCTCGTACCGGCAAGAACCCCCGCACTGGTGCTACCTTGAAAATTGCTGCTGCTACCGTTCCTGCATTCAAAGCAGGCAAAGCATTCAAGGTTAAAGTTAACGGCAAATAATCTTGACTGATTTATACCCGGTCGTTAATCGGCCGGGTATATTTCTTTATGGTGAAGAAGCAGATGATCAGGCGTAGAAGAAGAACAAGTCGGAATGAAATGATACTGAAATTTATTATCGGGGCATTGTGTTGTGTGTGTCTGGCGGCGGTGGGACGCCAGGCCTACCGTTTGTATGAGTTAAAGGTTGAAACAGGCGCTATTCAGAAAAGGATAGAAGTCCTGCGTAAGGAAAAACAAAGATTGGAAGAGGAACAGGCCAAACTCCATACTCATGAGTATGTGGAGAAAATCGCCCGGGACGAATATAATATGGTGGGGAAGAATGAGATGCCTGTTTTTGTAGTGGAAGAAGAAAAATCTAAAAGGGAAAATAACAGATAGTTGAGATAGATTATGAATTTGGTGTGGGAGTTAAAAAAATATTTGTCCCCGGCAAGATATGTGCTTGCACTGTCGGGAGGTGCGGACAGCGTTGCTTTGGCACTGGCCTGTGGGCAACTGCAGCAGGAAAACAGCAATTATGAATTTGTGGCAGTACATGTGGAGCACGGATTGCGAGGGGATGAAGGTGTCCGGGACAGCAAGTTTGTTGAGGGGTTTTGCAAGGAACATAATTTGGAATGTATAGTAAAATCGGTTGATGTGCCCGGTCGGGTGAAGCTGACGGGGCAAAGTGTGGAAGAGGCGGCCAGGGATTTGCGTTACCGGGCGCTGATGGATGTGGCCATGCAAAAAGCGGCAAAAAAAATTTTGACCGCCCATCATGCCAATGACCAGGCGGAAACAGTTGTTTTGCGTTTGGTGAGGGGGGCAGGCACCAGGGGACTGGGGGCTATGCGGCGTGATAATGGAATTGTGGTTCGGCCTCTTCTTGATTTCTCTAAGGCGGAACTGGTGAAATATTGTCAGGAACATAAAACCGGGTGGGTGGAGGATAGCACTAACAGGGATGTGGAATACAGCCGTAATTATGTACGTCTGGAAATTATGCCCCGCCTGGAAAAACTTAATGCCAATGTGGTGAATACGCTTTGTCAGACAGCAAATGCCTTGCAGGAAGATGAGGATTATCTGGGCAATCTGGCGGAGCGGTTGGGGAAGAAAATTATCAGCGGCGAGGAACTGGAAACTAAGGACTGGGGTTTGTACCCCCTGCCCATCCGCAAAAGGGTGTTACGCCGTTGGCTGGGCAGGTTCAGCGTGGCTCCCACCGCCCAGCATATAGAGAGTTTGGACAAACTGATTACTACCGGCACATCCGGCAAGGAACTGGCTTTGCCCGGAGTGACGGTCAAATACGCATATCACAGAATTTACGCTTTGCGTGAGGCGGTT
This sequence comes from Acidaminococcaceae bacterium, assembly GCA_045598345.1. Classification (GTDB taxonomy): domain Bacteria; phylum Bacillota; class Negativicutes; order Acidaminococcales; family Acidaminococcaceae; genus Phascolarctobacterium_B. Next base: position 21,892 of record JAZLLX010000107.1, read on the forward strand.
CATATTCGCCGATAGGAGGTTAATAATGCATAGGGATGATGTGAAAAAAGTTTTGCTCACGGAGGAGCAGATTCAAACAAGAATCAAGGAATTGGGGGAACAGATTACCAAGGATTACAAGAACAAAAATCTTTTGGTTGTGGGGTTGCTGAAAGGTGCGGCCTGGACGGTTACGGATTTGACCCGCTATATTGATCTGCCCCTGAGGGTGGAATTTATGGTGGCCTCCAGTTATGGTGACGGCACGGAAACCAGCGGGGCAGTGCGGGTTCACCTGGATGTGCGGGAGGACTTGCGGGGCAAGGATGTTCTGCTGGTGGATGATATTGTGGACAGCGGCGTGACCTTTGCCGCCATTGTAAAGATGTTGCAGAACAGCCATCCCGCCAGCATCAAGACCTTTGCTTTCTGCGACAAGGCGGAGCGCCGTATTAACGGTTTTGAGTGCGATTATGTTGGCTTCAAGATTCCTGACGAGTTTGTAGTGGGTTACGGTTTGGATTATGCGGGGGATTACCGCAACCTGCCATTCATCGGCGTGTTGAAGAGCAGTGTTTATGCTAAGGCAAAATAAGAGGAGGACACCCCTTTGAGTAAGTTTATTCGGAATATAATTTTCTACCTCATGGTGGTTATTGTGGGCATGTGGATGTTTGATTATTACTCCACAGCCAAACAACCGCTGGTACAGAAAAATGAAATCAATTATTCAACTTTCCTGCAACAGGTGGACAGCAACCAGGTGGCGAGCGTTGTGGTTTTGGACAACAACATTATGGGCAAGACCAAGGACGGCAAAGAGTTCACCGTTTTAATTCCGCCCTATGACAATACGGTAATGGACCGCCTGGAAAAGAATAATGTGGATATTACCATTGACAAGGAACCGCAGTCGCCCTGGTGGCTGAATATTTTGAGCAATATTCTGCCCATGCTTTTGATTGTGGGCCTGTGGTTCTTTATTATGAACAACGGCAACGGAGGCAGGGGAGTCATGAATTTTGGCCGTTCCGGCGCCCGCCGTGTGGATGATTCCAAAATGAAAGTCCGCTTTGAAGATGTGGCAGGGGCGGACGAGGCCAAGCAGGAACTGGCGGAAGTGGTTGAATTCCTGAAAGGGCCGGAAAAATATAATGAATTGGGCGCCAAAATCCCCAAAGGTGTTTTGCTTTACGGCCCTCCCGGCACAGGCAAGACCTTGCTTGCCAAGGCGGTGGCAGGCGAGGCAGGCGTACCTTTCTTCAGTATCAGCGGTTCTGACTTTGTGGAAATGTTCGTAGGTGTGGGCGCCAGCAGGGTACGCAGTTTGTTTGATATGGCGAAGAAAAATTCCCCCTGTATCGTTTTCATTGATGAGATTGATGCGGTGGGCCGTCAGCGTGGGGCAGGCCTTGGGGGCGGACATGACGAAAGGGAACAGACCCTCAACCAGTTGCTGGTGGAAATGGACGGCTTTCAAGGCAATTCCGGCATCATTATGATTGCCGCCACCAACAGGCCGGATATTCTTGACCCGGCTTTGCTGCGTCCTGGTCGTTTTGACAGGCAGATTGTGGTTGACCGACCGGATATCAAAGGGCGTGAGGCAATTTTGAAAGTTCATATCAAGGGCAAACCTATGGGTGAGGATGTAAAATTAGATATTCTTGCCGCCCGCACACCCGGCTTCACCGGTGCGGATTTGAGCAATTTAGTCAACGAAGCCGCTTTAATGACCGCAAGGAAAAATAAGAAAACTATCAATATGCCGGAAATGGAAGAGGCGGCGGAGCGTGTCATTATGGGGCCGGAGCGGAAGAGCAGGGTTATCAGTGACAAGGAAAAACGACTTACCGCTTATCATGAGGGCGGGCATACGGTTTTAGGTATGCTGTTGCCACACACTGACCCTGTGCATAAAGTTACTATCATTCCCCGTGGCAGGGCTGGCGGTTACACCTTGAGTTTGCCGATGGAGGACAAATATTATGCCACCAAGAGCGAAATGCTGGACGAGTTGAAAGTGCTTTTGGGCGGCAGGGTGGCAGAGTCCTTAGTGTTAAAAGAAATTTCCAGCGGCGCTTCCAATGATTTGCAGAGGGCGACCCAGTTGGCTCATCAAATGGTTTGTACCTATGGCATGAGCGAAAAACTTGGCCCTGTTACCTATGGTCGTGGTGAAAGTCAAGTATTCTTGGGGCGTGATTATGCCCGTGATAAAGAATATTCCGAAGTGGTGGCGGCAGAGATTGACGAAGAAGTACGCAACATTATCGGGCAGGCGTATAAAGATACAGAAAAACTTTTGTTCGACAATATAGATAAATTGCATTGCCTGGCACAGGCACTTATTGAACGGGAAACTTTGGAACGGGAAGAAATTGATAATTTGATGCGATATGGAACTATCACAGCACCAGTCCCTGAAGCAGAAACAACAGTTTCTGACACAGGAACAAATCAACCGGAAACTGAAAACTAAATGGCTGGGCAGGTCGCTTTGCTGGCAGGAAAGTGTTGACTCCACCAATAATTTTGCCAAGCAGTTGGCAAAACAAAATGCTCCTCACGGGCTTTTGATTATCAGCGAGGAACAGACCGGCGGTAAGGGCAGAATCGGTCGTGGTTGGGCGTCCCCAAAAAGTAAGGGGCTTTGGTTCAGTGTTCTGTTGCGTCCCAATCTTTTGCCACAGGATGCCCCAAAATCCACACTTTTGGCGGCAGTGGCAGTTTGTCAGGCAGTGAACACTGTGGCAGGAGTACAAGCCAAAATTAAATGGCCCAATGATATTTTGCTCAACGGGAAAAAACTTGTGGGTATCCTTTCGGAAATGGGCGCTGAGTACGGCAAGTTGAATTATGTGGTTATCGGTATCGGACTTAACACTAACGCCGAACAACAGGATTTTCCAAGGGATGTACAGGATATAGCCATTTCTTTACATCAGGCGGCAACTAAGGAATTTACCCGCAGTCAGGTTCTGGCAGAGATTTTGCTGCAAATGGAAAATCTGGTGGAAGAGGCGGAAACAAAAGGGTTTGCAGGTATTTTGGAACAGTGGCGGAAACTGAATTGCACCACGGGAAACAAGGTGAAAGTAATTGCCCAAGACGAAACATATTTAGGCAAAGCAGTGGATATTGACGAAACAGGCATGTTGATTGTGGAAAGGGAAAACGGTATAATTGATAAGGTTGTAGCAGGGGATGTGTCCATCCGCTATGCGGATAATGGCAATTAGCAATTAGTAATTAGTAATTGTGGTAATATGTTCCTGTGATTAAAAATAATTCACAATTCATAATTCACAATGATGGTAAAAAGTTCCTGTGATTAGAATTGGGAAAGTTAGCATAAAGCGAAAGTAACCCTCTCCTTGGGGAGAGGGGCAGGGGTGTGGGGAAAAGTACGATAAGAAGTTAGAAGTTATAGGTTAGAGGTTACAAATTAAAGGTAAAATGTTCCTGTGATTATATTGTCCGTATTTGTTCTTTGACATTTGTTTAATTGTTCTTTGTTTTTAAGGAGGGAATATGCTTCTGGTAATTGATGTGGGGAATACCAATATTGTGGCAGGGGTTTTTGACAACAGGGGGAAACTGAAAGACCACTGGCGTTTTTCAACGGACCGTTCCAAGACGGCGGATGAATTTGGTATTTTGCTTTGCGGAACCTTTGAGCAGAAGGGTGTTAAAGTTAAGGATGTGAACGGCATCATTATCAGCAGCGTGGTGCCGCCGGTTCTGATACCCGTGGTCCACATGTGTGAAAGATATTTTGGCATTACCCCCATGGTGGTGGGCCCCGGCACGAAGAGCGGTATTGCGGTGCATTGCGACAACCCCAGGGAAGTGGGGGCGGACAGAATTGTGAATGCTGCGGCCGCTTTGCACAAATATGGCAAGAAAAACAAACCCATGATTGTGATTGATTTCGGTACTGCTACCACTTTTGATGCGGTGCTGCCGAACGGGGATTATTTGGGCGGCGCCATTGCCCCCGGTATTGGTATCAGCAGTGAGGCGCTTTTCAGCCGTACTGCAAAGTTGCCCCGTATTGAACTTTTGAAACCCAGGAAAGTAATTTGCCGTAACACGGTAAGAAGTATGCAGTCCGGCATTATGTATGGCTATGTGGGGTTGATGGAGGGCATTGTTTCCCGTATGAAAAAGGAACTGGACGGTGATGTTTATGTTATTGCCACGGGAGGGTTTGCCAACTCTATGGCGGCAGAATCAAAGATGATTGACGTGGTGGAACCCTTCCTGACCCTTGACGGATTACGGCTACTTTATTTGAAGAATAAGGAGTAGGGTTTAGGGAAATTAGTAATGAGTAATTAGTAATGAGTAATTGTGGTAAGATGTTCCGGTGATTAAAATTAGGATAAAGGAATTAGGAATCAGGATTTAGGGGAACTCAGCATAGTGCGAACTTTTTCCGCCCCAGGCGTGGGGCGGGGGACCAGCGACAGTTTTTCGGTGGCTGGTGGTGGGGTCGCTCACTACGATAAGAATAAAGACCAAATAATCAAAGACCAAATATGGTAAGATGTTCCTGTGATTATATTAGGATAAAGGAATCAGGAATCAGGGGAAGTTGGCATAATGCGAACTAATCTTCTTCTTCAGGAAGAAGGTTAGTTCAATTTTTAAGATGATGGAAATAGGAAAAATTAAATTAGCGGTACCAGTATTTTTGGCACCTATGGCGGGGGTTACCGACCAACCTTTCAGGGTTCTTGCCCGGCGGTTGGGTTGTGGTATGACAGTGTCAGAAATGGTCAGTGCCCAAGGAATTAAATATCGCAACGAAAAAACAATGGATATGCTCCGCATTGCCGAGAAAGAACGGCCCACAGCCATTCAACTTTTTGGCAATGACCCGCTGGAACTGGCAAATGCGGCCCAAGTGGTGGAAGCAAGCGGGGCGGATGCCATTGATTTTAATATGGGTTGCCCGGTACAGAAAATCGTTGCCAATGGTGAAGGCAGTGCTTTAATGCGTACCCCCGCTTTGGCAGGGAAAATATTGAGTGCCATGGTACGGGCGGTAAAAGTTCCCGTGACGGTGAAAATGCGGATTGGCTGGGATGATGAACATTTGAACGGGGTGGAATGTGCCAAAATTGCGGAAAGTGCCGGGGTCAGTGCCATTGCAGTACACGGCAGGACAAAGGTACAATTTTATGAGGGCAGGGCAAACTGGGAAGAAATTGCCAAAATAAAAGCGGCAGTCAAGATACCCGTTATTGGAAATGGGGATATTTTCTCATTGGAAGATGCCAAAAGAATGTTGAGAGAAACATCTGTTGACGGAGTTATGGTAGGCAGGGGGGCGGATGGCAATCCGTGGATTTTTAGGGAACTTGCGGCCTATTTTCAAGGTCAGCCGCTTCCCGCATCTCCGACTGTGGATGAAAGATTGGATTTGGCACTGGAACATTTGGAAATGCTTGTGGCATATAAAGGGGAAGCGGTGGCGGTCAAAGAGTTCCGCCGGCACATGGGGTGCTATATCAAAGGCATGCCCGGTGCCGCCGCCCAAAGGGCAAGGTTCTACAGCATTTCCACGAAAGGGAAGTTTGTGGAGGAAGTGGAAAGATATAGAGAGCAAATGTCAAAGAATAAAGAATAAAGAACAAATAATCAAAGAACAAAGAATAAAGACCAAATAATCAAAGAGCAAAGACCAAATATGGTAAAATGTTTCTGTGATTAAAAATAATTCACAATTCATAATTCACAATGCACAATGATGGTAAAAAGTTCCTGTGATTAGAATTGGGAAAGTTAGCAGAAAGCGGAAGTAACCCTCTCCTTGGGGAGAGGGGCAGGGGTGTGGGGAAACATAGGATTACGCTGACGCTAATGAAAAGATAAAAGCTTAAAACTTAAAGCTTAAAGTTATGGTAAGATGTTTCTGTGATGATAGCAGGAAAGTTGACATTGAATTAAAGGGGTAGAGGAAATATTTGATAAACAAAAAATGATAGTCCCCAAAAAATAATAAAAAAATTACTTGCAAAATCATAAAAAATTGCTATAATGAGGTTGTCAATGAGAGATGACAGAAAACATGGCATTCACAAAAAAACGAAAAGCCACAGAGAGGCGACTCTGTGGCTTTTCTTGTACTGTTACGCAAGTACCAAGCGTGGTTGGTTGCTACTTTATGTGCCTGTCCAACCATTTGCAAATATAGTACCCTACTATACTTGCCATAACAGACACAACGAGAGATATTATGAAAAACATGGCATTCACCTCCTTTCTGTTGCCAGATTGGAGATATAGCAACTTTTTTATTTTAGCAAAAATTTTGTTGAGATGCAATTACTAAATTGTATTTCAGGTGTCATGGGCGTTAAGTCATCATTAAGGGAACTTTGAAAAAATTTTTTTTGCAACCTACTTTTTGGTGTTTTTGGGACTCCTTTTATATATAGAGAGGAGATAAGATTACGAATTAGGAATTTAGTAATTAGTAATGAGTAATGATGGTAAGATGTTCCTGTGATTAGAATTGGGAAAGTTAGCAGAAAGCGGAAGTAACCCTCTCCCCGGGGAGAGGGGTAGGGGTGTGGGGAAACATAGGATTACGCTGTCGCTAATGAAAAGATAAAAACTTAAAGCTTAAAGTTATGGTAAAAAGTTCCTGTGATTATATCAGGATAATGGAATTAGGATATAGGGGTAAGAGAAAGTAAAAAAATACATTGACAAAATGTTATTTATCATATATTATATGTTATAAAACATAAATGGAGAAGATATGAACAACTACGAAATTGAATTTTATTGCACAGAGGATGGGAAATGCCCTGTTAAAAAGTTTTTGACAAAGTTGGATGTCAAAATGCTTGTCAAGATTAAGCGAGGATTAGACATATTAAGTGAATTTGGACCATTGGCACGGGAGCCGTATTCAAAAGCATTGGATGATGGTATTTTTGAATTAAGAACAAAAGTGTCTTCTGATATTACAAGAATTTTATATTTTTTCTATGTTGGAAAGAAGATAGTTTTAACGAATGGCTCTGTAAAGAAAACACAGAAAACACCATTGGAAGAAATTAAGCGGGCTAAATTGGCAAAAGCAGATTATGAACGGAGGAATGAAAAATGAATGATTTTGAAAAATTTTGGGATGAACAAATGAAAAATCCGTTGTTTCGGGAAGAGTGGCAAAAATCTGAACCGGAATATCAAGTTGCCAGAGCAATGATTAAGGCAAGGATTGAGCAGGACCTTACACAAAAACAACTTTCCGAAAGGACAGGAATTACACAGGCGGATATAAGCCGTATTGAGAGGGGAAGTGCAAACCCTTCACTTAACACGCTTTACAGGTTGGCGAAAGGGCTTGGAATGAAAATAAACATTAGTTTTATGCCTGACGGTTATGCTGTAACTGAACCAAAATCATTGAGTGTTGCAGATCCGTGATGGAAGAGGTATCAGGTTTTAGGTGTCAGGATTCAGGGAGGTTGGCAGAGTACGAAAGTTTTCCCTCTTCTTGAAGAGGGGGGACCGTTTTTAGGAACATAGAAGAACGGTGGGTGTTTTTGGAATAAATGTCAAAGAACAAAGAATAAAGAACAAATATGGTAAAGTGTTCCAGTGATTAGATTTTGGAAAGTTCGCTTTGTGCGGACTTTTTTATTCTAATCACAGGAACGTTTTACCTCCATTGTGAATTGTGCATTATGAATTGTGAATTATAAAGCGGACTGTTTTTATTTTCGTTTCGCTTTTCACTCATCATTAAAAAGCATTCAAAACAGCAAAATTTAATTTCTAATCTGTCGTTAGATTCGGTAAATCTGTTGACAGATTGAAAACCGCTTTTCACGCTTTTAATTG
>JAZLLX010000108.1:0-11282 GCA_045598345.1 Acidaminococcaceae bacterium
TTGCAGGCATGTGTTTTTCAATCTTTTTCGCAAATTCCATAAATTTGGGTACTCAGGACGTTCTCATTTTGTGCCACTACAAGGTATAGTAAAAATAATATGGTTTTTAGTTTTTTACCCACTTAAACTGATGAAGACCCAGATTTTTTAGTATTTATTGTTGTTTTGGCAGGGATAATTGATGTTGGAGTTAATTTTGCATATTTAATTCCCACGATTTTGAATATTATAGTTATAACTGTTGGTGCTTTGTGTGCAGAAAAGAAAGTTGAGTAGTTTAACACAGTATTTACATAGAAAGGAGAATATAGAGTGAGAAAAATAGCAACTATAATGTTACTAATAGTTAGCATATTTTTAATATGTAGTTGTGGCAATAATAGTAATGGTAGAACTAATAATGGTTCTTTAGGATATAGTCAGCATATTTATGAAAGTAGATTTAAAAATACAGGACAAAAGTATTTTGTTTATGATTCTTCAAATGTGTTGTTGCAGATATCGGGGGCGGAATTTACAAATGGACTTGGGGATAATTTTTATTATAAAAAAGCTATGGGGAAATTTGCTGTAGTATGTGTTACTGTGCAGAATAACCAACGAGATGCCATTACTGTTGATAATAGTTGTTTTAGATTGGTAGATATGGAGACAAGAACACAATATTCACCATCTGCGGAAGGACAATTAGCATTTGATATGAGTTATGACAATTCATCAACATTTATACAACTTAATCCGGGATTAAAAATGTCTATGTGGGTAGTATTTGATGTTCCAGAGAGTTTGTTGAATAGGAAAATAGGTTTGTTGGGGCGTGGTGGGTTTGCCGGAAGAGATGTCTTGATGGACTTTGGCGAAATAAAGTTCAAAAGAATGTAAAACTCTAAAATTTATTGTTAGTAGCGTAAATTTGTTGCAAGCGACTAAATCACCCGATTTTCTATGTTGGGGATTTTGGAAAGATTTATTTGCTCTTTTCTTATACTTTCTTTGAATTATCAAGAATGATACATTAAAGTATGAAGTATGAGAATATGTCTATATCAAGAAATTATGAAGTGCCGGAAAGATGTAAAATAAATTTTATGAGAATATGAGCATGACGTATTTACATTATGCTCATATTTTGCTATAATGCAAACGAGGTGATAGATATGGCAAAAGTTAGCACAAATTTAAGCATTGAGCCGAATTTGAAAATGCAGGCACAGGAACTGTTTTCCCAACTTGGATTGGATTTATCTACGGCAGTTACCGTCTTTTTCAAACAGGCAGTGCGTGAACGCAAAATACCTTTTGAAATTTCTCTTGATGTTCCTAATACTGACACCATAGAGGCGTTGGATGAGTATAAGGATATGAAGAAAAAGGGAAAGAACGGATATAAGCGGTATTCTTCTTTCAAAGAGGTGTTGCACGAGGTGGCGGAAGAAAATGCTAAATATAGTAGTTTCTAAAAAGTTCCGTAAAGATTTGTCCGTAGCTATGAAGCGTGGCTTTGATATGGATTTGTTGGATAGGGTGGTAGATATGTTGGCTAATGAGGTAAAATTGCCGGCACAGTATCAAGACCATGCTTTGATTGGTGAATATAAAGAGTTTAGGGAATGTCATATTAAGCCGAACTGGTTGTTGGTTTATAGAATTGACAACGAAGATTTGGAGTTATATTTGTTCCGTACCGGTACGCATAGCGATTTGTTCAAATAGTTTTCCTATGTTGGGGATTAAGGAACTTTTATTTACTCTTTTTGATTTAGAAAGCAGGTCGGTTGCAGTGTTTGAAGTTATACAAGAAGAACTGAAGAAAATTGAACAACGGGAAAATATAAGGATTTTGCACTGTGTGGAATCGGGAAGCAGGGCATGGGGATTTGCCTCCCCCGATAGCGATTATGACGTGCGTTTTATTTATGCCCGTCCTTTGAAGGACTATCTTAAATTGGAAAAAATTAGAGATGTGATTGAGTTGCCGATTAACAATGATTTGGATATTAACGGATGGGATTTAAGAAAGGCATTAGTGCTGTTACACAGTTCCAATGCCAGTTTGTTTGAGTGGTTTCGTTCTTCAATCATTTATCGTCATACAGATTTCAGTGATGAGTTTCAAGAGATAATGGGACGTTATTTTATTACAAGTAAAGGGTTATATCATTATTTGAGTATGGCAGGAGGGAACTACAGGGAATATTTGAAGGGCGATATGGTTAGGGCGAAGAAATATTTTTATGTCATAAGACCTATTTTGGCTTGCCGTTGGATTATACGTACCAAATCAATCCCGCCTATTCTGTTTAATGATTTGGTACAAAGTGAGTTGCCTGACAGTTTAAAGGGTGATATATCAAGATTATTGGATATCAAGATGCACAATCCGGAACTTAAGCTTATCCCCAAAATAAAGGCACTTAATGATTACATTGAGGAGGAATTGGTAAATATTAAAAACGAGATAAATCGTTTCAACGAAGATTCAATCACAGATTATAAAGAATTGGATGACTTCTTTTTGAAATGGGTTGATTGATAATTAGCAATTAGTAATGAGTAATGAGTAATGAGTAATTGTGGTAAGATGTTCCGGTGATTATATTTCAGGTTTCAGGTATTAGGTGTCAGGTTTCAGGGAAGTTGGCAGAGTGTGAACCCTCGTCCGCCACTAAAGGGGCGGTGGACCGACACAGTTTTTAAGGTCGGTGGTGGGGTGAGCAATTACGCTGTTGCTAATGAAGAGATAAAAACTTAAAACTTAAAGTTTATGAATGCTTCGCATAATGCAAAAACACCCGTCTGCCCCTGTGTTCCTGTGGGCAGCCACCCTCTTTAGAAAGAGGGAAAAAAGTTCGCATAAAGCGGACAAAGTTTTCTGCGTAATCCGCACCCCCAGTCGCTGAAAAAGTTATAAGTTATAAGTTAGAAGTTATAAATTTCGGTGTGATGTTCCTGTGATTATAGCAATAGATAGTACTATGTTAAGTTTAGTTATTCAGTCGGGGAGAGCGACCCCACCACCGCCAACACGCTCCCGTAGGCGGTTCCCCGCCCCACGCCTGGGGCGGAAAAAGTTCGCATAATGCGGACCTTTTTTTGTTTTAATCACAGGAACGTTTTACTTTTAATTTCTAACTTCTAACTTCTAACTTACAACTTCTAACTAAAAAGTATCAACCTAATTGCTCACCCCACCACCGCCAACACGCTCCCGTAGGCGGTCTCCCACCCCACGCCTGGGGCGGGAAAAGTTCGCATAATGCGGACTTTTTTTTGTTTTAATTACAGGAACATTTTACATTCATTGTGAATTGAGAATTGTGCATTGTGAATTATAGTGCGGACTTTCACTGAATCCTGAATCCTAATTCCTTTATCCTAAATCTTGTATCCTAAATAAATTGCGAATTGGACTATATTGTGGTAAAATATAGACAAATAAAAATTATACAAATAATTCAATTTGTAATTATTCACAAGAGAGGTATTGGGGATGCAATTAACTGATGTGGCGTTTAAGGCCTATGATGTGCGGGGGATTTATCCTTCCGAAGTGAATGAGGAACTGGCTTACCGTGTGGGGCGTGTGTTTGCCCAAAGGTTGTCTGCCAAAAAAGTAGTTGTGGGTCATGACATTCGTTTGAGCGGGCCAGACATGAGTGCCGCCCTAATAGAGGGCTTGACCGATGGGGGTGCGGATGTGGTTTTCATCGGCCAGTGCGGTACGGAAATGGTTTATTTTGCCACCACCTTTTTACAGGCGGATGGGGGCATTATGGTTACTGCTTCCCACAATCCTAAGGAATATAACGGGCTGAAACTGGTGAGTGCCGGCGCCCGTCCAATTTCCGCAGATACGGGTCTGAAGGAAATTGGTCAGGTGGCAGTTAATGGAAATATCCCACATGGATTGGAGAACGGCAAGAGCAAGGGCAAGGTTACGGAACGGAATATTATGCCCGACTATATTGACAAGTTGTTAAGTTTTGTAGATATTAATTCTTTGAAGACCTTGAAGTTGGTGGCTAATCCGGGGAATGGCGGAGCAGGTGTGGTTTTCAACGAACTGGCAAAGCGTCTGCCTTTCAAATATGTTATGCTCCACGGCAGTCCTGACGGCAATTTCCCCAACGGGGTGCCTAACCCCATGCTTGTTGCCAACCGTAAGGAAACTTCTGCTTTGGTGTTGCAAGATGGGGCGGATGTGGGTATCAGTTGGGACGGGGATTTTGACCGTTGTTTCCTTTTTGACGAGAAGGGCAATTTTATTGATGCCTATTATATTGTGGGACTTTTGGCAGAGGTGTTTTTGCAAAAGAGTCCGGGTGCCAAGATTATGTATGACCCACGCTTGCGTTGGAACTGTGAGGAGATTATCAAGCGTCTTGGGGGTGTGCCGGTGATGTATAAATCAGGCCATGCTTTTATGAAGGAATGTATGCGGCGTGAGGGTGTTCTCTACGGCGGGGAAAGCAGCGCCCATCATTATTTCCAGGATTTCACCTGTGCCGACAGCGGTATGCTGCCTTGGCTTTTGGTGACGGAACTGATGAGCAAAACCGGCAAAAAACTCAGTGAGTTGGTGGGCGAGAGAATGGCTATGTTCCCTTGCAGTGGTGAGATAAATCGTAAGGTTGCCAATGCGGCGGAGGTTATCGCAAAACTGGAAAAACAATACACGGGCGGTGCGGCGGACTATGTGGACGGGCTGAGCGTGGCTTTTGACAAGTGGCGTTTTAATGTGCGTTCCAGCAATACGGAGCCGGTGTTGCGGCTGAATGTGGAAACCCGTGGGGACAGAGCGTTGCTTAAAGAAAAGACGGAAGAGATGTTGACCCTTATCGGGGGCGAGGAGGCATAATGCAAAAGGTCAGAAAGGCGGTCATTCCAGCGGCGGGCTTGGGTACAAGGTTCCTGCCCGCCACAAAGGCAGTGCCTAAAGAGATGTTGCCCATTGTGGACAAGCCGACTATTCAATACATAATTGAGGAGGCGCTTGCCAGCGGCATTGAAGAGATTCTGATTATTACCAGTCGCAATAAGGCGGCCATTGAGGAGCATTTTGACCGGAATATTGAACTGGAACAGAATCTTTATGAGAACGGGAAGAAGGAGCAACTGGCACAGGTACAGGAAATTAGCAGTATCCGTATTCACAGCGTCCGTCAAAAGGTGGCACGGGGATTGGGGCATGCCATTCTTTGTGCCAAAGATTTTATTGGCAATGAACCCTTTGCAGTTTTGCTGGGGGATGATGTGGTATATAACGATGAAAAACCTGCTTTGGGGCAGTTGATCAAGGCCTATGACAAACTGGGGGGCACGGTGCTGGGGGTACAGACCGTGGCGGAGGCGGCCACCAAACTTTACGGAATTATCCAGCCCAACGGTAATGTGGCGGAGAGAATTTATTTGGTACAGGATATGGTGGAGAAGCCGGAACCCAAGGATGCACCCAGCCGTCTGGCAGTGCTGGGGCGGTATGTTATCAGTCCGAAAATTTTTGACATTCTGGAAACCACTGAGCCGGGCAAGGGAGGCGAAATCCAACTGACGGATGCCCTGAAGGTCCTGGCACAAAAGGAAAAGGTTTATGCCTATGACTTTGAAGGCAGGCGTTATGATATCGGCGACAAAGAAGGTTATTTGGAGGCCTGCGTGGAATATGCCTTACGCCGGGATGACATTAAAGACAAATTCACTGAGTTCTTGAAAAATTGCGTGAAATAAGGGGAGAAAAAGATGATTGTTAATGGTGCGGGCGGCTGCTATGAAAACCGCTATTATGAACTGGATGTGACTACGGCCTGGAATATGGTGCTGCAGAGTTTGAATGATATTGGTGTTCAGGTGGATGACTGGGATGAGAAAATTCATCTGGTGAAGTTCCACAATGTCAAAAAGCAAATGCAAGTTTTGGTCAAGGACATGGGCAACGGCACGGTGGAGGTTGCCATGGACAGCCGGGGCAAGCGGCTTTTGATTTACTGCTGGCACAAGGAAAACAAAGAAGTGGAAATGTTCTTCCAGGTCTTTGAAGAAAAATTGCATGAGTTCAGGGCCTATGTGTGCTGCCCCGCCTGCGGCAGAATCATCAGCGCCTTTGCAACTTCCTGCCCGGACTGCGGTCAGCTGATTAAGCATTGAACATAAAAAAAGAAACCAAATACCCTAAGGTATTTGGCTTCTTTTTTGACTTGCCGATTACAGGGAACGATTAACTTTGCCGGAACGGAGGCAGCGAGTGCAAACATTCAAACGAGTGATTTTGCCTTCCACTACAGCACGGACCTTTTGCAAGTTTGGTTTCCATGTATGGTTGCTATGACGGTTAGAGTGGCTCACAGTGCAGCCCGCCTGAGTTGTCTTACCGCAAATATCGCAAAAATTAGCCATTTTTTCCACCTCCTGTATAGCGATTTGGGATATTTATAAATAATTAGCGTTAGTATAATAGCATAAATCAAAGATAAAAGCAAGAGAATAAAAAGGATTTTCTTATGTGGTGGCAGGACAAGGTCACAACCCTGCCCGGTGTGGGGTTGAAAAGAGCAATTGAATTGGAGAATTTGGGTATCCGCACAATCGGGGATTTGTTGTATTTTTATCCCCGTCAGGGCGCCTATCTTGATTACAGCAAGGTGAAGAATATCCGGGATTTGGCTTTGGACGGTTCAAAACAGATTTTCCGTGCCAGGGTGCTGCGGATCAACCAGCCCCGTCAGGGCAGGAGGCCTTTTGTGACCATAACGGTGCGGGACAACACGGGTTTTGCGGAACTGTATTTTTTCGGTGCGGTACATTACTGGGCGCGCCGTTTCAAAACGGATGACGAACTTCTGATTATCGGCAGGGTGAAGGCCGGTGGGGTTACGAAAATGGTGACGCCGGAGATGGCACAGTTATTTGACGGAGATATGACCGCCCCGGGTGTTCTGCCCGTGTATTCTTTAAGCGGCTCCCTGACGCAGAATATGTTGCGGAAATGGGTGAAACTGGCTTTGGAGATGGCGAAAAGGGATTTGCCGGAGACCCTGCCCCAGTGGATTTTGGAACGCTTGCGGCCTTTGGGGCGTTACGAGGCCTTGAAAAATATTCATTTCCCGGAAAATATGGAGAAACTGAAACGGGCAAGGGAAAGGTTTATTTTTGAGGAACTGTTTTTGTTGCAGTGCGGCCTTTTGTATTACCGGGCGGACACGGTTGCCAAACAGGCGCCGAATTTTGGAGCGGACGGGAACAAGGTCAGGGCGGTGGTTTCCGGCCTGCCCTATGAACTGACTCCGGCACAAAACAAGGCCTGGGACGAAATTTCCGCTGACCTGGAAATGACCAAGCCCATGCACAGAATTTTGCAGGGGGATGTGGGCAGCGGCAAAACGGCGGTGGCGGCCCTGGCTTTGGCAAAGGCGGCAGAAAGCGGCTATCAGGGGGCCATTATGGCGCCTACGGAAATTTTGGCACATCAGCATTTTGAAACATTGAACGCTTATTTGCAGCCCGCAGGATTTAAGGTTGCTTTGCTGGTGGGCGCTATGCGGGCGGAGGCCAGACGGCAGTTGCTTGCCGGCTTGGCAGACGGTAAAATAGATGTGGTGGTGGGCACCCATGCCCTTTTACAGGAGGATGTGGTTTTTCAAAATTTGGCCTTGGTAATCACGGACGAACAGCATCGTTTCGGCGTGGAGCAACGGGCGAAACTGGCGAACAAGTCCAAGGATGCGGTGCATACTTTGGTTATGACCGCCACCCCCATTCCCAGAACTTTGGCACTGACGGTCTACGGTGACTTGGATATCAGCCGTATGGAAGGACGACCGCCGGGACGCAAACATGTTCAAACATTGCTTTACACGGAAAACAACAGGGAAGCGGTGTACCGTGGGGTGCGGCATCAGGCGGAACTGGGGCATCAGGTCTATGTGGTCTGCCCGTTGGTTGAAGACAGTGAGGTCATTGATGCCAAAAGTGCGGAACAGGTTTATGCGGAAATGCACAATTCTATTTTGCGTGGCATCAGCACCGCATTCATTCATGGCAGGATGAAGCCGGCGGAGAAGGAAGCAATTATGGGTGATTTTGCCGCTGGCAAAATTGCGGTGCTTTTCAGCACCACCGTAATTGAGGTTGGTGTGAATGTTCCCAATGCCACTTTAATGGTGGTGGAGAATGCGGAGCGTTACGGACTTGCCCAGTTACACCAGTTGCGTGGACGGGTGGGTCGTGGCACGGAGCAGAGTTATTGCGCTTTAATGTTGGCAAACGACAGCGATGAGGCAAGGGAACGGCTGGAAATTTTGACCGAAAGTGATGATGGGTTTTATCTGGCGGAGCAGGATTTGCGTTTGCGTGGCGCGGGCCAGCTCTTCGGCTTAAAGCAGCATGGCCTGCCGGATTTGCATATTGCGGATATTTTGCGGGACACGGACATTATTGTTCAGGCAAGGAAGATGGCACAGGAATGTGTGAGGAACAAGGAAGGCCGTGAGCAAATCAAGGAATTGGTACAAATGCAGTTGGACGAAAGATTCCAGGGGATTTTTAACAATTGAATTCTAAAAATACTGATTTCATAATTAAATTGGTGGCATTTGGCTTGTTGGTGTCGCTTTGCCTGGCCATAGAAATCATAGAGCCAAACTTCTACGGGCAACTGTTAAAACTGGCAACATCCAAGGATGCCCTGATTGCTTATTTGCAGGGGTTCGGTTCCTGGGCCATGGCGGTCAGTTTCTGTTTGGATGTGCTGATTAACGCAGTGGGATTTTTGCCCAGCATTTTTATCAGCACCGCCAACGGTTTGGTTTTCGGTTTGCCCTGGGGCATCACTATTTCCTGGTTGGCGGAAACTGTGGGTGTGATTATCAGTTTTATTCTGATGCGGTTTTTCTTCCGTGCAGCGGCGGAAAATCTTATAGAAAAGTCCAATGCTTTACAACATTTGGATAAGGCCAGCAGCAAGGACGGCTTCTGGTGGATGCTCTTTGCCCGGGCTTTGCCCTATTTCCCAAGTGGACTTTTAACTGCGGTGGGAGCAATCAGTCATATTAGTTTCAAGGATTATGTTATTGCCAATCTTATCGGCAAGTTTCCTGCCACCGCTTTGGAAGTGGTTATCGGGCATGATTTGGTCAATTTACAGGAACATTACAAGCGCCTGGCAATTTGGGTTTGCCTGGGCGTTGCGATTTTCCTTGCGGTAAAATATTGGAACAGAAAGAAGGAGTAAAGATGTTAAGACAATTATGTATTGCCACCAAGAATGAGGGTAAGGTGGCAGAGTTTATGGAGATGTTGAAAAATTTGCCCATTGAATTACATTCCCTGGCGGAGTTTCCGGATATTGTGGAGCCGGAGGAAACGGGGAAAACGCTGAGCGCCAACGCCCGGCTGAAGGCACAGTATTATGCCAAGTTGACCAATATGCCTTGCCTGGCTGATGACAGCGGTTTGGAATGTGTGGCGTTGGACGGGGCACCGGGGGTTATGACTGCCCGTTACAGCGGCCCGGATGCTACGGACAGCAGCAATATTGAAAAACTTTTGTCGGATATGAAATTCTGTATCCGCAGGAACTGCCATTTCCGTTGCGTAATTGCTGTTGCCCTGCCCCAGGGAAAAATTTTGAACGAAGTGGAAGGGGTATGTGAAGGACTTCTGCTCCACGAAAAAGTTGGCACGGAGGGTTTTGGTTATGACCCGATTTTCTGGAGCAAGGAACTGCACGCCAGTTTCGGGGAGGCAACGGCGGCACAGAAAAATGCGGTGAGCCATCGGGCAAGGGCAATCAAACGCCTGGTACAAATTTGGAAAAAACATCGCTAACTTGTTTTTAGTGATGTTTTAGTGTATAATATTCAGGACGAGGTTGTCGTCTTGAAAGTTTTAAGAGGAGGATTTTATTATGGCTACAAAAGCTACAAAAGCAGTTGCTAAAAAAGCGCCTGCAAAGAAAACTGCTGCAAAGAAAGTTGTTAAACCGGTTGACAACAATGCATTGGCAGTGGAAACCTACAAGAAGAGCGGCGGCGGTTGGACCACCCATGCCAAATTGCCTGTTAACACTTTGGCGGAACTGGCAGTTGCTTACACTCCCGGTATTGCTGAACCCTGCAGAAGAATTAAAGTTGATCCTGATTTGAGCTATGAACTGACTCCGAGGGGAAACCTGGTTGCCGTTATTTCCGATGGTACCCGTGTTCTGGGTTTGGGCGACATTGGTATGGCTGGCGTGCCTGTTATGACAGGCAAGTCCATACTTTTCAAGACCTTTGCAGATGTTAACGCCTTGCCCCTGGTGCTTGATACAAAGGACAAGGAAGCATTTATCACCACTGTCAAATATTTGCAAAAGAATTTCGCCGGCGTAAATTTGGAAGATATCCAATCCCCCAAATGCTACGAAATTGAAGAACGCCTGAAAGCGATTTGCGAAATTCCTATTTTCCACGATGACCAGCATGGCACTGCTATTGCCTGCCTGGCGGCAGTTACCGGCGCACTGCGTCTGGTTAAGAAGAAGATTTCCACCGCTACAATTGTAGTCAACGGTTGCGGTGCTGCCGGCAGCGCTATTGCCCGTCTTCTGGTGAACATGGGCGCCAAGAATGTTCTTTGCGTTGAACGCTTTGGCATTCTTTACAAGGGCATGGACGCTCCTTTGGACTTTGTACAAAAACAGTTGTCTGAAACCACTAACCCCGGCCTGATTAAAGGCGATTTGACAACTGCCGCCAAAGGTGCCGATGTCTTGATTGGCGTTTCCGCCCCCGGTGTATTCACTAAAGATATTATGCAGACCATGGCCAAGGATGCTATCGTGTTTGCAATGGCCAACCCTGTTCCTGAATGCTATTACAAGGACGCTAAGGAAGCGGGCGTGCGTGTTGCCGGCACAGGCCGCAGCGATGCTCCCAACCAAGTTAATAATGTAATCGTATTCCCGGGCGTATTCCGTGGTGCGATTGCTGTCCGTGCAAAAGCAATTACTGAAGAAATGAAAGTGGCTGCAGTTAATGCCATTGCCGATTTGCTCAGCGACAAAGACCTTCGTGATGACCATGTAATCGTTGACGCATTTGATCCTCGTGTTGCTCCGGCAGTGGCGAAGGCGGTTGCGGAAGTTGCCATGAAGACAGGTATGGCACGGGTGAACATTGACGCTGACAAACTCTACAAAGACACCATGAAACGTGTCAAAGAGTACAGAGTGAAGAATAATGCTTATGCAAAAGCAGGGACTAAGAAAAAATGAGAGAGATTGATGTAAAGCAGGTTACTGAAGC
>JAZLLX010000109.1:0-10306 GCA_045598345.1 Acidaminococcaceae bacterium
AAGTATTTCTGCTACATCCCCAACTCTTAATACCTCACCGTAATTTTCAAGCATTTGCTGTTATTCCTCCTTATCTTGTGTTATTTATTGATATGTTATACTTGTTCTACATTAAACCACATTGTTTATTGATGCCAAAAACCATCCATTTTCAAATATGCCATAATTGAAGAAAACAACAGATAACAGCAAACAACGAACATATAATAGCATATAACACAAACTGACAAGCACTGCAAAGTCCTGAAAATCAGGAGTTTTCGTATTTATTTTTATTTTCAAAACATTAATTTTTAGGTCAAATAATTCTCAATAAACTTCATAAGTTCTTCTATGCTGATGTAATAAGGTCTTCTCTTGGTATATGCCCTTAACTGTCCATTCTTTATAGCCCTTTGAATAGTGCCGGCAGATACGCTGGCTATTGCTCCGGCTTCAGTCATAGTTAATCTTCCTTTAGGGATTTGTATTGTCTTATTCATTATTCCACCTACTTTCTGAATTTGTTATCTGGTATCTCTTTAATGATATGTTATATATTTTTCACATCATTTGACATTTTCTCTTGTTATATCGTGGTATCTGCTGATGGGCAAAAAGAAAAAGCAGGCGTTTAAACCTGCTTAAATATCTTTAATCTGTAAAAATCCCGCACACCCGAAACCCAAATTATAATCACTGGAACATTTTTTAATAATTACGCATTACGCATTATATCCTTCCCCTAATTCCTGAATCCTAATTCCTTTATCCTAATATAATCACATCACCAAAGCCACACCGCATTCCTTAGACAACTTCTGCAACTGTTCCAAGGAAAGTTTTGTGAATTTTTGAATCATGCTGATTGGGGTTTTCTCCTTTATCATCTCCATAGCCACTGCAACAAACCCTTCTTCACGCCCTTCTGCTCGGCCTTCTCTTATACCTTCAACCCTACCTTCTGCTCGGCCTTCTGCTCGGCCTTCTGCTCGGCCTTCCGCTCGGCCTTCCGCACGACCTTTTCTTATTCCTTCGTTTTCATATCTTTTAAACAAATTACCCATAGTCGTTTTTCCTCCTTCTCTTTCATCTTCCTCATGAAACATTTCAAATATGTTCGTGTCTTTTGATACTGCCTGTAATAGTTTCAGTATTTCATCCACATGTTTCAGTTCCCGTGAACTGAACTCCACTTTCCTGCCTGTCCGCTGTGCCACAAAGAACTTCGCCACATCTTTGAAATCGCTGCGGAATTTTTCTATTGTTTCATCATCCAAATATGCCACTTCCACCACATTGATTTTATAGTCGTTGACATATTTTTCCAACCCTTCCGGCACTTTCAGCCGTTCCAACAGTGTTGTGTATTTGTTCCACCGCTGGCTGCCAAAATACAGAACCAGTGTTATAACTGGATAGCGGTGACGTTTGTTTTTGCCTTCCGTCAGCTGTCCCCTATAGACTGCCCCGTCATAGCCGATAACCCTCAGTACCATATCCTTGTCAATTTTGGTCTGGTTTTCCAAGCCGCACAGTGCCAGGCGGATGTTTCCTTTTTTCCAGAATTTTGCCACATCCCGTTCCTGTTCGTGCAGTTTGTCATCAAACTTGTATTGCGACACTGTGGTTGCGTCATGCAATGAACGGGGATGTACCACCCTTTTGCCGTCAAAGAGCAGTACATTCATAATATCCGCAAACACGTCATTATACGCTTCTAAAGTTTTTTCCGTTACGTCCTTATCCGCCATAAAACACTCCCAATCAAGTATGTTTATTTTACAACAAATTTTAGTTCATTGCAAGGAAAATTCCACGAATAAGGGCAAAGGATTCAGGAATCAGGATTTAGGGGAAGTAAGCACTATAATTCACAATGAAGGTAAAAAGTTCCTGTGATTAAAATAAAAAAATCCGCTGAATGCGAACCTTTTTCCCGCCCAGGCGTGGGCGGGGTGGATTGCCTAATGGTTGCAACTGGAGGTGCGGATTAAAGCAATTCTTTTGCATAGTGCGTAGTTCCCAATCCTCAGTCAGCCACCTATGTTCCTATCGCTGCAAGCCCTACACCAAGGGGCCTTAAACCTTCCTGCTCTAATCACGGAACATCTTACCATCATTCTCAATTCTGCATTCATAATTCTTAATTAGATCACACATTATATCCTTCCCCCTGAACCTTGCTTACAACTGCAAAAGCAATGCCTACCAAAAGAACGGCGGCATTTATGCAGTCATTGAAGTGATAGCCGGAAGGACATCATTCCCGTGTAAGTTTTGTCAAAAAATTTTTACATTTATGTATTGACATACATCAATATATGTGTTATACTATCCCCGTGAGGTGATGAAAATGGCATATGATGAGGATGTCAAAATATTTAAGGCCTTGGCGGACCAAAACAGATTGCAGATTATAGAATTGTTACGCAAGGGTGAAAAATGTGCCTGTGTGCTTTTGGAAAAATTAAATATTTCCCAGCCAACTCTTTCCCACCATTTGAAAATTCTTGTGGATGCCAAAATAATTGATTACCGCAAGGAAGGCAAATGGATGCATTACTCACTGCGAAATGGTCTCAAAAACCGCATTTCTGAATGTTTGAAAAATTTTTAAAATAAGGGCAATGAAAATTGCCTTTATTTTAACCAACACATATTGATATATTTAGATTTATAAAATTATGGAGGACGTACTATGTTTGATTTTGTTATGAAACAAATTTTAGGTATGCAATGGTTAAGCGAAAGCATTTGGTCATTGCTTAAAATCTTATTTGACGCAGCGCCAAACTCTTCTGTTTGGAACAGTATTCATTTTTTTCTTTACGACACAATGAAAATTTTTATCTTGATGATTGTACTGATTTTCCTCATTGCCTATATCCAGTCCTATTTTCCGCCGGAAAAAACCAAGCGGATTTTAACCGGCTACAACAAATTTAGCGGGGCAGTCATTGCCGCCCTGTTGGGAACAGTCACTCCTTTCTGCTCCTGCTCCAGTATCCCCATTTTTATAGGGTTTACCCGTGCTGGTATGCCATTAAGCACTACAATATCTTTTCTTATTTCGTCCCCAATGGTGGATGTGGCTTCAATGTTAGTGCTAATGTCCTTTTTTGGCGTTAAATTTGCAATTGCTTATGTTATTTTGGGATTATTGCTTGCCATTGCCGGCAGTATGTTTATCAATTCACTTCATATGGAGAAATATATAAGAAAGTATGACAACCCCATCAGGGAATTTTATGGCGAATCAGAATATTTCAACCAGTCGCAGAGATTCAATTATGCTTTTAATGATACGAAAATTATAATTCGCAATGTTTTTCCTTATGTTTTAGCAGGTGTGGCAATTGGGTCGGTATTGCATAACTGGATTCCCCAAGAATGGATTCTTAATACATTGGGGCAAAAAAATTATTTTGGGGTTTTATTGTCAACTCTAATCGGTATTCCTATTTATGCTGATATTTTTGGGACTATGCCCATAGGTGAGGCACTGTATTTGGCCGGTGTCCCTGCCGGAACTATTTTGGCTTTAATGATGTCTGTAACCACTTTATCATTGCCGTCATTGATTATGCTCAGTGAAGTAATGCAGAAGCGTTTGCTCTTCACCTTTACAAGCGTTGTCGTCATAGGAATTATAATTATCGGCTATACTTTTAATATCGTCTGGTAAATTATCAAAAAAAATCCCGTCCCTGCGAACGGGAACGGGATTTTTTATTACTTATTAACTGTTCTAACCTCTTAGTGGAAGAACGGCCAAATCATCGGCAGTAATACTACAGTTACTACGAAAGCAACGCCTACCAGAGGAACGCCGGCTTTAACATAGTCCATGAAGTGGTAACCGCCAGGACCTAATACCAATGTGTTCGGAGGAGTACCTACAGGAGTTGCAAATGCGCAGGATGCTGCAACTGCAATTGCTGCCAATACTGCCTTCGGGTCAGCGCCTAATTTTGCTGCGATTTCAATACCAATCGGGCAGAGCAATGCTGCGGATGCAGTGTTGCTCATGAATTGGGTCAAACCGCAGGAAAGGATGAAGAGCACGATTGTGCAAACGATCGGGGAAGGTTCGCCGCCCATTGCGCTTACAGCGTAGTTAGCAACGAGTTTGCCGGCACCGGTCTTATCCAATGCTTTGGATACAGGCATCATACCAGCGAACAGGAAAATGGTTACCCAGTCGATGGAAGCGTATGCTTGTTTTTCTGTCAAGCAGCCGGTCAGAACGCAAACGATTGCGCCAAGAATAGCTGCAATTTCCAAAGTGATTCCCAACTTCTTGCCGAATGCCATAGCTATTACTGCTACCATCAATACAGCGGCGGAAATCATTTGTTTTGTGGAAGAAGTGTCACTCGCTTCAACTTCTTGTTCAATGTCCTGGTCAGCATCCAACTCTGCTTTGGGCAGGAAATACTTGCCTAAGAACATCATGTAAACCATGCCTGCCAAAGATACAGGAATACCGATCAAAGCCCATTCAAAGAAACCGAAGGGGGTGGATACTACCTTGCCGGACTCAATTGCCTGATTCAAGAAACCGGTAGCAATTGTGTTAGGAGGAGTACCAACCATGGTGATGATACCACCCCAACCGCAGGCGAAAGCCAAAGCCATCAACTGACGGGAAGCGGGGATTTTTGCTGCTGCACAGATACCCAATGCAACAGGCAACAGGCAAGCGCAGGTACCGGTGTTGGACAATACAGAAGACAATGCTGTACCAACCAACATCAGACCGAACATCAAGCTGTTTTCGCTCTTGCCGCACATTTTAACAACGGTGTTACCGATGTTTTGGGCAAGGCCGGTGTAGAACATAGCTGCACCAACGATGAACATACCTGCAAACAGTACTACTGTGGAGTCGCAGAGACCGGTGAATACTTGTTTAACAGGGATGAAGCCG
This sequence comes from Acidaminococcaceae bacterium, assembly GCA_045598345.1. Taxonomy (GTDB): domain Bacteria; phylum Bacillota; class Negativicutes; order Acidaminococcales; family Acidaminococcaceae; genus Phascolarctobacterium_B. Next base: position 4,913 of record JAZLLX010000109.1, read on the forward strand.
AGCAAACCGCAAGCGATTGCGCCCAGCATGGAAGTAGCGGCCAAAGGAATGATTTCGGTAATGAAGCATACGGCTACTACTGCCAACAAAATTAAGCATTTTACTGCTTGGGACATAATGTTTCCCTCCTTTAATAAAAAACTTTCGTAAGTTAAATAACTTACGAAAGTATTATAAATATTACATTCTATAGTTTCTGTTGCCGTTGCAACACAGGGGATTGGCTTTGGCTAATTAAGAATTAGGAATTATGAATGCAGAATGATGGTAATATGTTCCTGTGATTAAAATAAGGGCAAAGGATTTAGGAATCAGGATTCAGGGGAAAGTTAGATAAGAATTAGAAATGTGAATTGTGAAATGATGGTAAAATGTTTCGGTGATTATATAACAAATTACAGGAACATAAGTAGCCCCCGCCAAAGAAATTAAAAGTTAAAAACTTAAAGCTTAAAACTATGGTAATATGTTCCTTTGATTAAAAATCAAAAAGTCGGCTGAAAGCGAACCTTTTTCCCGCCCAGGCGTGGGCGGGGTGGATTGCCTAAAGGAACATAGAAGGGCAAGACGGGGTGGGTCGCTCTCCCCGACTGAAAAACTAAACTTAACATAACACTAACCCCTGCTATAATCACAGGAACATTTTACCACAACTTTAAGCTTTAAGTTTTTATCTTTTCATTAGCGACAGCGTAATTGCTCACCCCACCACCGTCTTTTCGTGTTCCTTCAGACGGTCCCCCGCCCCTTTATGGGCGGACGAGGGTTCGCATAACCCCGCACACCTGAAACCCAAAATATAATCACAGGAACATCCTACCATATTTGTTCTTTGCTCTTTGTTCTTTGACATTTATTCTTATCGCAGAGAGCGACCCCACCACCAATAGAAGTTAAAAGTTATAAGTTAAAAATGAAAAATTGTGGTGGGATGTTCCTTTGATTAAAATTATAACTTTCGCTTTCTGCCAACTCCCCTGCTATAATCACAGGAACATCTTACCACAACTTTAAGTTTTAAGTTTTTATCTTTTCATTAGTGTCAACCTAATTGCTCACCCCACCACCAATAGAAGTTAAAAATTATAAGTTAAAAATGAAAAATTGTGGTGGGATGTTTCTTTGATTAAAATTATAACTTTCGCTTTCTGCCAACTTCCCTGCTATAATCACAGGAACATTTTACCATAATTACGCATTGCGAATTACGCATTACGCATTATATTCTTCCCCTAATTCCCAAATCCTGATTCCTTTATCCTGACTCCTATCCAATGGAACTCAACACGCTGGCCCTTGTGATAATCCCGTAGAGCATATTGTCCTCGTCCACCACTGCCACGGGATAGGGGGTTTCTGCCACCAGGGGGATGAAATCCTTTATCAAATCCCCTTTCTTCACGCTTTGCACTTCCTTCAGCACATCTTCACTGATTCCCTGACCGCTGCGGTGCAGTGCCACCGCATCATTCAGCATCAAAATTCCCTTAAGGCGCAACTTGGAATCCACCACATAGGCGCTGGACAGACCCTCCACCCTCATTTCGTGCAAAGCGAATTCCGCAGTGTCCGTAATTTTTATCATACAGGCCGGTGTGGTCATTACATCCTCCGCCGTCAGCACCTTTGTCCTGTCCGCACTGTCAATAAATTTTTTCACATACTCATCCTTCGGGTTACGGCTCATCTCCACCGGGGTTGCCACCTGCACAATCCGCCCGTCCCGCATAATCCCCACCGTGTCGCCCAGTTTGAAGGCCTCGTCAATATCGTGGGTTATAAAAACAATGGTCTTGTTCAGTTTCCGCTGCAACTGCAAAAGTTCAAACTGCATATCCACCCGCACCAGGGGGTCCAGGGCGCTGAAAGGTTCGTCCATCAGCAGTACCTCCGCATCACTGCACAAAGCCCGGGCAATACCCACCCTCTGCCTCATTCCGCCCGAAAGGGACTGGCAGCGGGTGTTTTCATAATCCTTCAGACCCACCATCTGCAAAAATTTTCTGGCATGCTCCTCCCTGGTCTTTTTGTCAATCCCCTGAATTTCCAAAGGGTACGCCACATTGCTTAACACATCCCGGTGGCTGAACAGTCCAAAACTTTGGAACACCATGGCCAGTTTGGAACGGCGGAACTGCCGCAACTGGCCGCTGTCAAACTTCAGAATATCCTTGTCTTCAAAAAATATTTCCCCGGAAGTGGGCTCCTGCAAGCGGTTAAGGCAACGGAGCAGGGTGGATTTTCCGCAGCCGGAAAGCCCGATTATAACAAAAATCTCACCCCGTTTAATTTCCAGGTTCACATCCCACAAAGCCGCCACACAGCCGGTTTCCTTGAACACCCTGTCCTTGTCCGCCCCCGCCTGCAGCAACTCTGCCGCCTCTTTTTGGGCGGTTCCGTATAATTTTGTCACATGTTTCAACTGAAAAATCTTGTCCGTCATTTTTCTTTATCCTTCTTGCCGTAACCCTGGGTCATCCTGTCCAAAATCACCGCCAGAATGACCACGCTGAGCCCGGCAATCATACCCCTGCCGATTTCCATTCTCTGTACCGCCACCAAAACCTCGTGGCCCAAACCCCTTGCCCCAATCATGGAGCAGGTCACCACCATACTCATGGCCATCATAATGGTCTGGTTGATCCCCGCCATAATGGTGGGCGCCGCCTGGGGGATTTCCACCTTGCACAAGGTTTGCCACCAGGTTGAGCCGAAAGCCCTGGATGCCTCCACCATTTCCTTGTCCACCTGACCAATCCCCAGCGCCGTCATTCTGATGACGGGGACAATGGCATATATCACCGTGGCGATTACCGCCGGGGCATACCCCATGCCGAAAAACAGCATGGCCGGTATAAGATATACAAACACGGGCATGGTCTGCATCCCGTCCAGAACAGGCCGCACCACCTTGAACATCCCCGCCGAATTGGCAAGACAGATTCCCAGGGGCAGACCCAATACCAGGGACCAGAACACACTGACGATAACAATGGCCAAAGTGATATTCATCAAAGACCACAGGCCCAAAAATCCCACACAGCACAGCAAAGCACAATAGGGCAGGCCCCACCGCCAACTTTTGTGGACCAGTTTCCCGAACCACATTATGGCTGCCAGGATTAAAAACCAGGGCGTGTGATTAAGCACAAATTCAATATTCCTCACACTGCTTACCAGCACCCTGCTGATTACAGAAAAATAATCGTAATACCTGTCGGCAAAATTACGCAAACCCTTGTCCGCTTTGCCGAGGTCAAACTCAAACAGTTGCGGAAAAGCCGCCAATCTTTTGAAAAGATTTTCCTCTTTACCGGCAGTCCCCTCCAATGTAACCCCGCTGTCCGCCAGCCAGTCCTGCAAAAGTTCCTTATGCTGTGTCAAAAACCATTCCGCCGTAGCCCTGCTGTCCGCCCCCGTGTTTTGCATATATGCCAGCGCCTCGCTGATTAGGGCGGAAGAAGTATGGTATCTGGCCAGAAATTTGCAAAAATCAGGATGATTTTTAGCAAAAGCATTGGAAACGCAAACCGTAATCCTCACAGGCGGGCACTCACAGCCGCCCCGTTCCCACAGGTTTTTGTCAAAAGGGGCATCTTCCAGCAAAACCAAATCATACTTGCCCATAAGCCAGGTGGGGGTCCAATAATAAGCCACCACCGGCACACCCCTGTCCACAGCAGAAGCAATAACCGTGCTTAAAGCCGCATCCGTCCCCGGCTCCACATAGTTAAACCACTTGTCCAGACCGTAGTAATGCACCTTGGAACGCATAATCTCCGTAATCGCCCAGCCGGGAATGCCGCCATAAATTACGGAACGCCCCGCCCTTTCCTTGTCCGGGAAAAGTTGGGGATATTTTGCCAAATCACTGACCCGTTTCAGTTCCGGCGCCAGGGGTTTCAGCCCCCGTTTTTCATCCCCCTCAATCACATAACGGGGAACATAAAAACCCTGTCTGTTGTCGTCAAAATTAACACCCAGTTCCTGCAATTTGCCTGCCTGAACATCCTCCTGATATGTGGGCAAATTTGCTGTCCATTCCTCCATCACCACATCAATCTCACCTCTGGCAAGTGCCTCGTGGGCAATGACACTGGTGGAAGAAAGTTCCCTGATTCTAAAATTAAAAAACCGCTCCGCAACAAGGCCGGCCACTGCGTTATGAAACCTCACAGAATCCCAACCTATATCAGCAAAGCGGATTATTGGTTTTTCGTCGGAGCTTTGGGTGTAACCACGACCGGGGGATACGCTGAAAGACAACAGGAAAGCCAATATTATGTTTGTGACGGATTTAGTAATCCAATTCATATTTGTATTTTACTAAAATAACAACACGCTGTCAATTTTTGTAAATAAATAAAAATTGCTACAGTTACAAAAACCATTTCACTCTGCAAAATCATTTCAAAAAAATTCCCACTTCCAAAAATGAAAAAAGTGTGAAAATTGATTTTCAAAATGACGTTATTCTATCTTAGAATGACGTCATTTTGATTTTACAATTTTGTTGTTTTTTACGAAAGATTTTTTCCCGCTCCAACCGTAAAGAACTTCTTTCAAATTCTTTTCTCTCCTCTCTTCACTCTCACCACTAAAACAACTCGTCAACAAAACGCAATTAGAAGCGTGAAAAGTGATTTTCAATCTGTCAACAGATTTACCAAATATGTTGACAGATTAAAAATAAGATTTTGCTGTTCCAAATGCTTTTGAACGCTGAGTGAAAAGCAAAACAAAAATAAAAAAGTCCGCTTGAAGCGAACTTCTTGGTCCCTTTGTAAAGGGGCTGTCAGCGAAAGGAACTTTGGCGGCTGACTGGGGATTTTTTTATAATTAGAAATTAATATTTCGTGATTACCAATTATATTAAAATCCTCCGTCTTGCCTTTCTGTGTTCCTATAGGCAATCCACCCCCTTTTGAAAGGGGGCAAGAGTTTGCACTATGCTGACTTCCCCTAATTCCTGATTCCTAATTCCTATATCCTGAAACCTAATCCCTAACCTCTAACTCCTAATCCCTATTTATAATCACAGGAACTCTTTACCACAACTTTAAGCTTTAAGTTTTTATCTTTTCATTAGCGACAGCGTAATTGCTCACCCCACCACCGTCCTTCTATGTTCCTTTAGACGGTCCCCCGCCCCTTTAGGTGCGGACGAGAGTTCGCATAACCCCGCACACCCGAAACCCAAAATATAATCACAGGAACATCAAATCAGTTAAAAGTTAAAAACTTAAATCTTAAAACTATGGTAAAAAGTTCCTGTGATTAGAATAAAAAAAGCCCGCACAATGCGAACTTCTTTCCCTCTTTCTTAAAGAGGTGGGACCGCTTGCGGTGGGAGTTTTTGCATTATGCGAAGCATTCATAAACTTTAAGCTTTAG
>JAZLLX010000110.1:0-1127 GCA_045598345.1 Acidaminococcaceae bacterium
TTTTTTTTTCATTATATGCTTTTACAAATGACCTGTCAATGAACGGACAATTACCCAAACACTTTTTCCAATGCCTGTGTCAAAGTGCGAACTTTCTCAATTTCCACATCCGGGAATTGCTGATTGAGTTTGCAGTCGGGAATAACAAATCTCTTAAACCCTAAATTCACCCCGTCCGCAATCCGCCGCTCCGGGTTGGACACCCTGCGGATTTCCCCGGTAAGGCCAATTTCCCCGAATAACATGGTGTCCCTTGCCACCGCAATGTTTTTATAGGCACTGACAAGCGCCGTCGCCACTGCCAAATCCGGTGCCGGCTCATTCACCTTCATCCCGCCCACCACATTGGCATAGGCATCAAAAGTTCCAAAATCCATACTTACACGCCGTTCCAAAATGGCAATCAACATATTCAAACGGTTCAAATCAAAGCCCACCGCCGTGCGTCTTGGCAAGCCGTAGGGCGTACGTGCCACCAGTGCCTGCATTTCCACCAGAATAGGCCTGTTCCCTTCCATACAGGCAGAAATCACACTGCCCGCCACGGACTGCCGATGCTCATCCAAAAACAACCCCGCAGGATTATCCACCTGAACAAGACCACTTGCCTCCATGCTGAAAATCCCGCTTTCCCCAGTTGTGCCGAAACGGTTTTTCAAGGCACGCAAAATACGAAAGGCATAAGAACGGTCCCCTTCAAACTGCAACACCACATCAACCATGTGTTCCAAAAGACGAGGCCCTGCAATGTTTCCGTCCTTCGTAACATGGCCGATAATCAAAATTACTACACCTGTTGTTTTTGCAAACTGCATCAGTTTGGCAGTACATTCACGAACCTGTGCCACACTGCCCGCCGCAGAATCAATCTCCGCATTATACATGGTCTGTATGGAATCAATTACCAAAATTTTCGGATTCATCTGACTGGTCTGCATCAGGATACCGTCTAAATCCGTAGCCGTCATCACAAAAAGTTTGTCACTGCTGCCGCCCAACCGCCTTGCCCGAAGTGCCGTCTGTTCTTCGCTTTCCTCCCCGCTGACATATAGAGTGGTTATACCGTTCTTGGCAAAATGAATACCGGCATCCAACAAAATCGTACTCTTGCCGATGCCCGGCGTACC
>JAZLLX010000111.1:0-1681 GCA_045598345.1 Acidaminococcaceae bacterium
ATTAGAATAAAAAAAAGTCCGCTTAATGCGAACTATATTTTCCCGCCCAGGCGTGGGCGGGGTGGATTGCCTAAAGGAACATAGAAGGGCAAGACGGGGTGGGTCGCTCTCTCTCTCCGACTGAAGAACTAAACTTAACATATTACTAACTATTGATACAATCACAGGAACATCTTACCATAATTTTTCATTTTTAACTTACAACTTATAACTTTTTCAGCGACTGGGGGTGCGGATTACGCAGAATACTTGTTTGCATAATGCGAACTTAACCCTCCCTTGATAGGGAGGGGCAGGGGTGAGTAGAATACCCGTCACTACTGCTTAATATAACCAAGCAAAACCAACTTACTTTTCTACTCATCCACCGCAAGCGGTCCCCCTTCCCTAGCAAGGGAAGGGCCTTCCGCACTCTGCCAACTTTCCTGAAATCTGACCCCTGACACCTGAAATATAATCACAGGAACACCCTACCACAACTTTAAGCTTTAAGTTTTTATCTTTTCATTAGCGTCAGCGTAATTGCTCACCCCACCACCGTCCTTCTATGTTCCTTTAGACGGTCCCCCGCCCCTTTAGGTGCGGACGAGAGTTAGCATAACCCCGCACACCTGAAACCCAAAATATAATCACCGGAACATCCTACCATAATTTTTCATTTTTAACTTATAACTTATAACTTTTTCAGCGACTGGGGGTGCAGATTACGCAGCATACTTTGTCACTGTTTGCTGACATTGTGCAAAGCGATGCTTTGCCCGGGTGCGGAACCTTGCCTACGGCAAGAACCCGTCCCCCTACAAACTATGCCAACTTCCCTGCTATAATCACAGAAACATCAAATCAGTTAAAAGTTAAAAACTTAAATCTTAAAACTATGGTAATATGTTCCTTTAATTAGAATAAAAAAAGCACGCATAATGCGAACTTGCCCCTCCCTTGATAGGGAGGGGCAGGGGTGAGTAGAATAGCCGTCACTACTGCTTAATATAACCAAGCAAAACAAACTTACTTTTCTACTCATCCACCGCAAGCGGTCCCCCTTCCCTAGCAAGGGAAGGTCCTTCCGCACTCTGCCAACTTTCCTGAAATCTGACCCCTGACACCTGAAATATAATCACAGGAACACCCTACCATAATTTATAATTTATAACTTTTAACTTACAACTTCTAACTACAATAGCCCCCGCCTTTGCGGGGGCTGGCGCCCATAGGAACACAGAAAAGCGACTGGGGGTGCGGATTACGCAGAATACTTTGTTACTGCCTAATCGCTCACCCCGCCGGTCCACGTTCCAGAATCGGCCCTCCCCTCCCAAAAGGACGGGGTAATTCCGTCTAATCACAGGAACATCCTACCACAACTTTAAGCTTTAAGTTTTTATCTTTTCATTAGCGTCAGCGTAATCCTATGTTTCCCCACACCCCTGCCCCTCTCCCCAAGGAGAGGGTAACTTTCGCTTTCTGCTAACTTTCCAAAATATAATCACAGGAACATATTACCATAATTACTCATTGCTAATTACTAATTACTCATTAAAAAAAAATCCGCCTTACGGCGGATTTTTTTGTTATCAATAAATGCCACGCATCTTCATCGGCATTGCCATTGCATTCAACGCTACGCAGTATGCTGCCACACGCATATTTACTTTATATTTCTTGGATGTTTCATAAACAT
>JAZLLX010000112.1:0-13051 GCA_045598345.1 Acidaminococcaceae bacterium
GGGCTCCCATTACGGAACCGTCAGGGCCGTCGCTGACCGTCAGGCGGACAGGATAATATCCCGGTAACATTGCCCCCGCCTCAGGATAAGTGGCGGATACAGTTCCTTTTATATCCATGGAATTAACCCGGCGTACTTCACCGACCCTCAATCCCAGCTGACGGATAGTACGCTCCACCTCATTAAGTTGCTTGCCGACCAAATCCGGCAACTGTTTGTCACCTTCATTGATAACCAAATTAACAGGAACATTCTCATTGGTCTTTTCCCCTGCTTTCGGCTCCTGCTCAATAATCACCCCGATGCGGTACTGCCGGTTGTATTTTCTTTCTGTTTTCCCAACCTTCATACCCAATTCATCCAAGACCTGTTGGGCTTTTACCAAACTCATGTCCACCAAATCCGGCATGGTATGCTTTTCCGCACCAATACTGGAATATATTTTTACAATACTTCCCTTCCGTCTTCGTTCCCCTTCTTCAGGAATTTGACGGATTACTTTGCCTGCCTCCACCGTGGGGGAACTTTCCTCCTGCACTTCCACTTTATAATCCTCATCCGACAGTTTTGCCTTTGCCTCCTCCACCTGCATATTCACCACATTGGGAACCACACTCATGGCGTTGCTGGAACGCAAAAAGAAATAAGCAATACCGCTGACCAGGCAAACCAAAAGCGTGAAGAGAATTACGCAATTGTCAAATGTATATTCAAAATTTTTAATCATATATTTGATCTTTTCCTGCCAGTTTCTCGCTGTACGGGCCATGGCTTCCTTGTCCACGCTGACCGCAATAATCTGGCCCTTCTTTTCCGTGGATTTGTCCGGTGCCTTGACCGGCTCCATAATAATGGTGTTCCCGTCCCACTCCTCTTCGTCATCCTGCTGCAAGGGCTCGGAATTCAAAATTTTTTCCAAATCTTCCTTCAGTTCCTTGGCAGAACCGTAACGGTTGGCGGTTTTCTTAGCCGTCATCTTGTCCAGCACGGCCTGTAAATTCAAAGGTACCGCTTCCAAAAAATCTTGCAATGGCGGCAGGGCTTTTTCCACCTGCATCATGGCAACCGCCACCGGGGAATCACCTTTGAACGGTGTCTGTCCTGTCAGCATTTCAAACAACACGATGCCCAAGGAATAAATATCGCTGGCAAAGGTTACCGGCTCGCCGCCGGCCTGCTCCGGACTGATATAATGTACCGACCCCATAATATTGTCCATATAAACCATGGTCTGCTCGGAAACCATTTTGGCAATACCAAAATCCCCAATCTTGGGAATCATATTCACATTCATCAAAATGTTTTGCGGCTTAATATCGCAGTGTACCACATTGTGACTGTGGGCATGTTGCAAGGCATCCGCCAGTTGCATAGTGATTTGCAGAGCGGCCCTTGGCTCCACGCGGTAATCCTTAAGAATTTCCTTAAGCGTCCGTCCTTCCACATATTCCATCACAATGTATTGGCCCTGCTCATCATCAATGACATCAAAAATACCAATGATATTGGGATGTACCAAACGGGCTGCGGATTTTGCTTCCCGCTTAAACTGTTCCAACAGTTCCTTGTCCGAAGCGAACTGGTTACGCAAACGCTTGACCGCCACATCCCTGTCCAACAATTCATCATGAGCCAGGAAAACCTCGCTCATTCCCCCTGCCCCAATGGAGCGTTTTATCTTGTATCTGTCTTTAATTATCTGCCCCATGGTCATCCTCCTTACCGAATTCATCAAGTACAATCAAAGTAATGTTATCCCTGCCGCCGTTTTTCAAGGCCTGCTCCAAAAGTTGTTCCACACATTTCTGCGGCTCTCCCAAGGAAAGGCCGTTGGCTATTTCTTCCTCCGTCAGCATATTGCTGAGTCCGTCACTGCAGAGGAGCAGCACATCATCTTTCTTAATCTCAAAGCGGCTTAATTCCGCCTGAATAATCTTGCTGACCCCGATGGCCTGGCTCAACAGATTTTTGTGGGGGTGCAACTTGGCCTCATGCTTGGTAATCTTTCCCGCCTTCACCATTCCCCCCACCAATGTCTGATCCTCCGTTATTTGCATCAATTTTCCATTTCTGTAGCGGTACAGGCGGCTGTCCCCCACCTGTGCCACATGGGCAAAATTATATTTGTCAATGTACAGAGCCGTCAAAGTGGTACCCATGCCCTTGTATTCCGGTTTCTCATTACTGAGTTTATAGATGTTTTCGTTCGCCACACTGATTGCTTTACGGAAGGCATAAGACACGCCCTGTCCGTCTTCCAACTGTTTTTCCAAGACCGCCCTGAAAACATGTAAGGTGTCATGGCTTGCCACTTCCCCCGCATTGGAGCCCCCCATACCGTCCGCCACGGCAAACAGGTTGGGCGATGCCACCAGCAATGCATCTTCATTGTTTTCCCGAATCAGTCCCAAATGTGTTTTTGAGGAAACTCTCATAGCATTTTTCCTTTCAAATAATTATTTCGTAACTGGCCACAGGCCGCATTTATGTCCGTTCCCATTTCCTTACGCAAAGTTGCGTTGATGTGATTGTTGTTCAGCACGGTCAGGAATTTATCAGTCCGCACTGATCCCGGTCTTTCCCAGCCATGTTCCGGCACAGGATTTGCAGGAATGATATTCACACTGGCATGTTTGAACTTCAAGAAATTCGCCAAAAGTTTGGCATCCTCTATGCTGTCATTTTTATTCTTGATTAAAATATATTCGTAGGTTATGTCCCGTCCTGTAACTTTGGCATATTCTTCCGCCGCCGCCATTACCTTGACAAAGGGATAGGCCTTGTTCACCGGCATCAGTTCTGTCCGCAATTCTTCCCTCACAGCATGCAAACTGATTGCCAAATTGATGGGATGATTTAACTCCGTCATCCGCCTAATGCCGGGAATAACCCCGCAGGTGGAAACCGTCATATTCCGGTAACTCATATTGGCCGTATCTTCCCTGTGCAAAAAATCTAAAGCATCAAAAACATTATCAAAATTCAGCATGGGTTCACCGCTCCCCATCACCACAATACGGGTTACCTTGGCATTCTCATCTTTCAGACGGTTATTGCAAATATAAACCTGAGCCAAAATTTCCGCCTTGGTCAAGGAACGCACACACCCCAAAAGTCCGCTGGCGCAGAAAGCACAGTGCATATCACAGCCGACCTGACTGGATACACAGATACTGTACCCATAATCGTGATGCATGAGAACTGTCTCCACTGTGGCACCGTCTTCCAACCCTAAAAGGAATTTGCTGGTAATGCCGTCTTGGGATTGCAGTTCTTGCAAAACCTTTATTTTAGCAGGCAATATGGAAAAATTGCTTACCAGTTTCTCCATGTCCGCCCTGCTGATATTACGCATTTGGGAAAATTCAAAAACTGCCTTTTGGTATAACCACTGAAAGACCTGCCTGGCACGAAATGCCGGAAACCCAATCCTCTTAAATTCTTCTGTCAATTTATCAAGTTCTAAACCAAAAATATCAACCTTCATTTCACAATCCTAATTTCACATTTCAAATTCTTATCGCACTTTTCCCCACACCCCTGCCCCTCTCCCCAAGGAGAGAGTAACATTCGCACTATGCTGACTATCCTGCCATAATCACAGGAACATTTTACCATAACTTTAAGTTTTAAGTTTTTATCTTTTCATTAGCGACAGCGTAATTGCTCACCCCACCACCGACCTTAAAAACCGTGTCGGTCCCCCGCCCCTTTATGGGCGGACGAGGGTTCGCATAACCCCGCACACCTGAGACCCTAATATAATCATAGGAACATCTCACCACAATTACGCATTGCGAATTACGCATTACGCATTAATAAAGCCATATAAAACCCGTCCGTCCCATCCCGTTGAGGCAACAGTTGCCTTTCACTTAGCAATTCAAAATTAGGATGTTCTTCCAAAAACTTTGCCACCACATAATGATTTTCACTCTGCTCAATGGTACAGGTGCTATAAACCAATTTCCCATTTTTCTTTACATACTTTGCCCCATTGTTGAGAATACTGCTTTGCAATGGGGGAAAAACTTTTATAACATCCCTTGTTTTTTTCCAGCGTGCCTCTGCCCTTCGCCGTAACACGCCTAATCCACTACAAGGAGCATCCACCAGAACACCGTCAAAACTGTCTGTAAATTCTTCATTCAACTCTGTAGCATCCTGAAGTTTTGTTGCAATAATATTTATGCTCAAGCCCTTGGCGTTACATTCAATCAAAGGCAATTTGTGAGGATGAATATCACAGGCAATGATACTGCCTTTATTCTCCATAAGTTGTGCCAAATGGGTTGTCTTGCCTCCGGGAGCCGCACACAAATCCAAAATTTTCTGTCCCGGCTGTGGTGCCAGCAATTCTGCCACCAGCATACTGCTTTCATCCTGAATGTAGAATTGTCCACCCAATTTCTCCAACATCATCCCCAAGTTGGGAACTTTCTTGCAAACTATGCCATCCCTTGCAAGTTTGCTGAAAACAAACTCTACGCCTAATTTTTCTAACTCTGCCCCCAAATTTTCCTTCGTTGTCTTCAAAGTGTTCACACGCAGGCACAGGGGAGCGGAACTATTGTTGAAATTACAAAGAGCAACTGTTTCCTCCAGCCCGTAATGCTTCACCCATTTTTTTACCATTTCCTTGGGATGCCAAAGAGTCAAAGCAATGCGTTCTGCCTCATTTTGGGGAAGTTCTATTTCTTTCTGCTGCCGCAAAAAATTTCTTAAGACACCATTCACTAATTTTGCCGCACCGTGATTAGCAAGTTTCTTTGCTAGTTCCACTGCCTCATTAACCGCCGCCGATGCCGGCACCTTTTCCAAATACATAATTTGAAAAACTGCAACTCTTAAATCTGCCACTACCAATGGTTCCAATTTGTTGAGAGGTTGCTTGAGGAACTTTTGCAAATACCAGTCCAATGTTCCCCATGCTTTGATCGTTCCGTAAACCAATTCCGTCAAAAACCTTCTGTCCAAGTCCGTCAGATTATTTTCACGAAGATATTTGCTCAAAAGCAGATTGGTATATGCGCCCCCGTTGCAAACCTGCTCCACCAAGCGTACCACAATTTCCCTTGTATTATCCATGCCGCACTCCCAAGAATTTTTCTGCAGCACCTTGAACGTTGGGCAAATTCACATCCGTATTGAAGCAGGGGCCAAAGGGCCGCTCATTCAAAATACCAATAACCGGCAAAGGGAACACATCCATCAGACCGCTTGCCAAATCCCGGTGGCAAGCCACCGCCACAATGGCATCCGGGGCATATTGCTTTACCAGTTGTCTTGCCAAAGTCCCCCCCGTTGCGCCTTCCAAATGAAAACCGTACCTGTTTCTCAAAGCAACCAAAGCACCGATTTTGCAACCGCCGCATTGTTCACAATTATCTATATGTCTTGTAATCTTATGCTCACAACTGTCCCTTTGCAGACAATGGGGCACCAGGAGCAAAATTTTCTCCGCCGGAATATGGTACTCACAGGACTGGTTCAAAGCATTGCTCCTGCGAATATACCACAATTCCAAAGTTTCCCTTTTTACGCCAAACATTCTGCCGAACAAATAAAGCACAGGATAAACAAAATTCAACAGACGGCGTCGCCACAATATGCAATTAGGTTGATGCTGCGTACTCATTTCTGCTTACACCAAAGAATCTTTGACCATGCCGCCATTCAAAAAATCCTTTGCCCCCATCGTCTTTTTACCTTCCGGTTGTACTTGCAAAATTTTCAACGCCCCTGCACCGCAGGCCACCGTAAAACCATCTTTTTCCACTTTCAGGATTTTGCCGGGGACTCCGTTTCCTTCCGCAATTTTACTTTGCCAAATCTTCAAATGCCTGCCATTTGGCAAAACTGCAAACGCCCCGGGAGCGGGGTTCAACGCCCGGATTTTATTATGTATCTGTGCCGCCGTTTCCTGCCAGTCCAGCACTTCCATTTCCCGTTTTATCAAGTGGGTGTAAGTCGCTTCCTCCTCTTTTTGAGGTTCTGCAACCGCCTCATTATTTGCCAATTTATCCAACATTTCCACCAATGCCGCACTGCCCGCCTGTGCCAATTTTTCCATCAGTTCCCCGGTGGTCATGTCTTCCCCAATGGGAACAACTGCCTTGGACAGCATGGCACCCGTATCCATGCCCTTGTCCATTTGCATAATGGTTACGCCAGTTTCCTTGTCCCCGTTCAAAATGGCATACTGCACCGGTGCCGCCCCACGATACTTTGGCAAAAGCGAACCGTGTACATTGATACAGCCATATTTCGGCAAATTCAAAATCACTTCGCTTAAAATCCGCCCGTAAGCCGCCACCACCATCACATCAGGAGCCAAATCTTTCAATATCTCTACAAAATCATCCGCTTTAACTTTTTGCGGCTGATAAACTTTTAATCCCTGTTCCAAAGCAAAGACCTTCACAGGACTGGGGGTCAAAGTTCCCTTTCTGCCCTGTGGTTTGTCAGGTTGCGTAACCACGCCGACCACTTCGTGTTTTTTTGTTGCCAAAATCCCCCGCAAGATTTCCACTGCGAAATCCGGGGTTCCCATAAATACTGTTCGCATTTTATACTTTTTCTTCCTGTCTTGCCACTAAAGAAAGTGCCTTGTCTATGAAAAGGATTCCGTCCAAATGGTCCAGTTCATGCTGAATAGCCATCGCTAAAAGTTCACTTGCCTGAACCAGCATCCTTTTTCCCTGACGATTGGTATATTCACATTCCACATATTCTGACCTTTCCACTTCCCCTCTAAAATCAGGAACAGAAAGACATCCTTCTGTGCTCATAACCTTGCCTTTCCGTTTCGTAATAACAGGGTTAATCATTTCATACACCACATGGTCGCCAATATCAATAACCACCATACGCTTAAGAATTCCCACTTGCGGTGCCGCCAAGCCAACACCATCTTCAGCATACATTGC
Source organism: Acidaminococcaceae bacterium (assembly GCA_045598345.1). GTDB lineage: Bacteria > Bacillota > Negativicutes > Acidaminococcales > Acidaminococcaceae > Phascolarctobacterium_B. Next base: position 6,930 of record JAZLLX010000112.1, read on the forward strand.
TTCCGTCATACTTTTCAAAAGGCGGGTAATTCTTTTGTCAATTTTTTCAACCGGCTTGGATACCTCTTTCAAAACAGGGTTTCCAGCCATCAAAACTTTCATTACACTCATTTTTCTCCTCCCGTTAAATTATTGATGTAGGATCCACATCAAAATATATATTCCGCAAATCCTTGAACTCGCTTTGCATAATCTGTGCCTTAACCGAACTTAAGTCCCCGCCTTTAACCAAAACATTGAATCGGTAATAATCCCGTACCTTACCCACCAATGCAGGAAAAGGGCCTAATATTTCTGTATTGCTTTCCGCATTTTCTTTCGTTCTCAAAAAATGTACCAAACGGTCTGCCAAATTGATGCCGTTCTGCTCCTCCCTGTCCAGCACCGTTAATTTCAACATCTGACAAAAGGGTGGATAGCGGTATTCCTTACGGTTATGCAATTCCCATGCGGCAAAGGTCTTGTAATCCTGCTTCGCCGCCTGTTGCACCACATTACTTTGGGCTTCATAGGTCTGGAAAATGACTTTCCCCGGCTTACTGCCCCTGCCGGCACGGCCTGCCGCCTGAGTCAATAAATCAAAAGTCCGCTCCCCCGCCCTATAATCCGGCAACCGCAAAGAACTGTCGGCGCTTAATACCCCAACTAAAGTGACCTTGGGAATATCATAGCCTTTGGCAACCATCTGCGTCCCCACCAAAGCGTTGTATTTCCCGCTTTTGAACTCACCCATAATTTCTTCATGGGCAAATTTGGCTCTGGTGGAATCCTGATCCATCCGCAAAGGTTTCAAGCCCTCCACAGTTCCCAGTTCTTCCTCTGCCTTTTGAGTGCCAGTACCGAAATACTTAATCCTTTTGGAATAACACTGGGGACACTCATGCGGCACAGGCAAGGTCTTGCCGCAATAATGACAACGCAAATTGTTCCCTGCCGTGTGATACACCATAGCCACTGCACAATGGTCACACACCACCGTATAACCGCAATCACGGCACATTACAAAGGTTGAATAACCACGCCTGTTCAACAACACAATGGCCTGTTCATCACTTCGTACTAAATTATCTAATTCCCTTTTTAACTTACGGGAAATAACTCCATAATTCTTGTCCGCCAGTTCCTGACGCATATCCACAATTTCCACCTGTGGCAATGGTTGACCCAAAGGACGTTTGGATAAAACCAATTCCTGATAATCACCCTTTAAAGCGTGATAATATGTTTCCAAAGAAGGGGTGGCACTTCCCAACACCAGCACCGCCCCCGCATTTTTACATCTCTGTGCCGCCACCGTGCGGGCATCGTAGGTGGGTCTTTCTTCCTGTTTGTAACTGCTCTCGTGTTCCTCGTCTATAACGACAAGTCCAAGATTTTGAAAAGGGGCAAACACCGCACTGCGGACACCAATTAAAATTTTGGCACTGCCGTTACGCATCCTGTACCACACATCCCCCCGCTCATTGCGGCTCAACTTGGAATGGGCTACAGCAATCTGCCCCCCAAAGCGTGCCTTAAACCGGTCAACTAATTGTGTGGTCAAAGCAATCTCCGGCACAAGAATCAAAACCTGTTTGCCCTCTTGCAATGCCTCAGCCGTTACCCGGAGATATACTTCTGTCTTGCCGCTGCCCGTAATCCCCCGCAACAAATAAGTGTCTGCTTTTTTAGCAATAAGAGAATTGGTTATACATTCCACCGCCCGGCGCTGCTCATCCGTGAGAACTATGTCCTCATCCCTTCCCGTCTTGTGGGCGTAAGAATCCCTAAGAATTCTTTTTCCCGACACAGCCGCCTGCCCCTTTTCCACCAGAACACGAAGAATTGCCTGACTGATTCCCTGTTCTGCCAATTCATTGGCAGTCAAAGGGGTCTGACTGCCGGCCAAAATTTCCAAAGCGAGCATCTGTGCTTTTGCCCTGTTATTGCCATACGCCAAAACACTTCTGCCTTTCGCTGTAATGGCATAGGCAAAAACCGTTTTTTCCCTCATCTTCACAGATGTCCTGCCCGGAACAAACAACCGCATGGCCTCCGCCAAAGAACACATATAGTATTCCGCCAACCATTTTGCCGTGTTAAGCATTTCGGCATCAAACCAAGGTTCATTACCCAAAACCTGTTGCACCGGCTTTAATTTTTCCACCGCAACAGGTGTGACCACACGCCTTACAACAAACCCCTCAACAGTTTGATTGCCAAAATTTACCACGCACCGCCAGCCCACATCCAAATAACCGAACTCCTCCGGCACCGTGTAAGTATATTGACGGAAAAGATTTTTTATAGGTAAATTAATGGCGACATCTACACAAAACATCTGCAAACCCAATTAAAGTGCCTGCCACCGCCGGCACTACCCAACCCAATCCCATGTCATAGAAGGGCAACCAACTGAAGCAGGAAGCAAAAACCTTAATCCCCATACAGCAAAATCCGTCATTGATTGCCACCAAAGTGGTCAGCCACAAAGCCCCACGGAAAACGTTCTCGTTGCGACGGAACAAACTTGGGAAAATATTGAGCAAAATCATTACAATAATGATGGGATACAACATTACCAGCATAGGAATACTGTATTTGATGATATTGCTTAAACCGAAATTGGCCACCACCGTGCTGAAAATAATAATCGCAACGGCTATCTTCCTGTAACTAAATTTTTCACCCATAAAACTCTGAAAATATGAGGAAATACTGGTAACCAGTCCCACGCTGGTGGTAATGCATGCCAAAAAGAAAGTCATGGCAATAATCACTGCACCGAAAGAACCGAAATAACTGTATGTAACCTTTTGTACCAGCACTGCACCATTGTCAACCATCCCCAGTGCCGACACGCTCTGTGCCCCCACATAACTGAGTGCCGCATAAATCACGGTTAAAGCAATACCAGCAATTATGCCGGCAAGAACAGTGGACTTTTGTAATTGACTTTCCGACTGAATTCCCAAATCCTGAATAGCCGCCACTACTGCCGCACCAAAAAGCAGTGAGCAGAGGGCATCCATCGTGTTATAACCTTCAAACACACCTTTAACCAAAGGAGCCGCCGCATAGGAATCAGTCACCTTGCCGATAGCCCCCATAGGGCTGCTGACTACCGCCACCACCAGAACCACCAGCAACAGCAAAAGCAGGGGGGCCATCAATTTGCCGCACACATCAAGAATACGGCTGGGTTTCATAACCATCCACAGTGTCATCAGAAAATAAATTACGGAATAAGCCAAAAGCCCCCAGACCTCCGTATCAGGACTCAGCAAGGGCAGAAAACCCACGCTGAAAGAAGTGGCACAAGTACGGGGAATGGCAAAAAGCGGTCCGATGCTCAAAGCGCAAAGAACAATCACTGCCCGGGAAAACATTTTTCCTGCGGGCATCCCCACCTCGTCAGGATGACGGAAATGGTTAACCGCCATGGCAAAAACACCCAGCACGGGCAAACCCACGCCGCTCAAACAAAAACCGATGGTTGCGGGTGTAATGCTGTCACCTGCCATCTGTCCCAAAATAGGCGGAAAAATCAGGTTTCCTGCACCGAAAAAGAATGAAAACAACATCAGACCAATGGGCAATATCTTGCTCAAACTCATTTTGCTCCTCCTCGTAACAATTATTTATTCAAAACCAGACGGTAATATTTCTTCTTGCCCTTGCGGACAAGCACACCCCCATCCACAAACAAATCCTTTGACAATTTTTGCATAGCATCCGTCACCGGGGCATCGTTCACATAAAGCCCGCCCTGAGCAATCATCTGCCTTGCCTCACGCTTGGAAGTGAATATCTTGTTCACCACCAGAAAATCTGTCAAAAGACCGTCAATCTCATTTTCCGCCACATTCAAAGTCGGCACATTGTCCAAAGCCCCTGCCCCTCCGAACAAGGCCTCTGCCGCCTCCTGTGCCTTCTTTGCCTCTTCCTCGCCATGAACCAATTTGGTGACCTCAAATGCCAGCACTTTCTTCGCCTCGTTAATGGCGGCATCCTGCAATGCCCCCAAACGATTAACCTCATCCATAGGCAGGAAAGTCAAAAGTGCCAGACAATTCTTCACATCCGCATCCGCCACATTCCGCCAATATTGATAGAAATCATAAGGACTGGTTTTTTCCTTGTCCAACCACAATGCACCCCCAACGGTCTTACCCATCTTTTCGCCGGTGGATGTTGTCAGCAAACGGTTGGTCATGCAATAAGCATTCTTGCCGGACTTACGTCGCACCAGTTCCACACCAGCAATCATATTGCTCCACTGGTCATCCCCGCCCAGTTCCATAACGCAGTTGTACTTTTTGTTCAAAGTGTAGAAATCATACGCCTGCATAATCATATAGTTAAACTCAAAGAAAGTAAGCCCCTTCTCCCAACGCTTTTTGAAACACTCCGCCGTCAGCATCCTGTTCACCGTGAAATGAGTACCCACCTCACGGAGCAAATCCACATAGTTCAACTTTAACAGCCAGTCCGCATTATTCACCATAGTGGCTTTCCCGTCACCAAAATCAATGAAACGGCTCATCTGCTTTTTGAAGCACTCAATATTGTGACTGATAAATTTCGGTGTCAGCATCTGCCGCATGGAATCCTTGCCGCTGGGGTCCCCCACCATACCCGTACCGCCGCCGAAAAGGCAGATGGGATGATGCCCTGCCCTTTGCATATGTGCCATAACCATCATGGCAATGAAATGCCCCACATGCAAACTGTCCGCAGTCGGGTCAAACCCAATATAAAAGGTTATCTTCTCCTTTTCCAAAAGTTCTTTAATCTCATCCTCATGGCTCAACTGTGCCAAATAACCACGCTCTTTCAGCGTATCATAAACAGACATACTCTCCTCCAGTGTATTGAACTCATTTTTATTGAACTTATATTATATATAAAAAAGCGAAAAAAAACAAGATTATACATTGAAATCTTGACGAAGACACAAGTGTGATTTATAATATAGGCACTAAAACATTGCAAAAGGAGATAAAAATGCGTGACGATTTGGTAGTGCCCGGCGAGGGTGAGGAGAACTTTGTCCTGGCAAGGGATGCGGCGGTGGTAACCGTACCTTTCAGCCCTTTGGAAAAAAGAATGCAAAAAGAAAAACCGGCGGTATTTGAAAAACTGGTGGAATTGAAAGAAGTGATGGGGAAAGAAAAATTCAAACGCCTCATCAGCAAAATTCACAATATCAACTATGCGGACACAAGAATGCTCATCGTGGCGGAAAGCGAACTGCACCGCACCAATTTGGAGCGGGAAGCGCTGAAGGATTTGGCAAAGGTCTTCAAAGTGGATAATATCCGCATCGTAACCCAAGGTTAAAAATTCTTGACAAGAACGGTATGTTCGGTCTATAATATGCACTTGTGTATGTCGGGGCGTGGCTCAGTTTGGTAGAGCGCTTGCTTCGGGAGTAAGAGGCCGTGGGTTCGAATCCCGCCGCCCCGACCAATTAAAATGCAAAAGACGGCTTGTGCCGTCTTTTTTAATGCGAAATTCGCAATGCGTAATGCGTAGTTATGGTAAGAACAAATTGGGATTAAAATTAATCTTTCAGGCAGCCAATCGGCACAATATGAATTCCATCAGGACGAGTATAAGCATATTCCCCCGTACCAGTCAGAACCATTTTGAAGGACGGCTCCCCCATTTTTCCCGTATCAATTTTACTTGCTAATTTGTTTAATGTTTTCGCCGCCATTTCAATATTATCTGCACCCCCAAGTTTTATTTCCGCAAAACCATATTTCCCATTATGCAAATGAATAACCGCATCACATTCCAGACCATTGGCATCCCTGTAATGATAAACTTCCCCATCAATAACTTCAGCAAACACCCGCAAATCCCGAACACAAAGATTTTCAAACAATATCCCCATTGTATTCAAATCATTGAGCAAATCGCCCGGACCAATCCGCAGTGCCGCCACCGCTATTGACGGATCTACAAAGTATCTTGTATCCGTAGTCCGTATAGCCGTCCTTGACCTTAAATTAACATTCCATGCCGGGCTGTCCTCTATAACAAAAATTTTCTTCAATGCCTCCACGTAACCGGTCACAGTTATATTGGACAATGTACTTGAATCATTGGCCACCATATCACTTATCAATTCTGAA
>JAZLLX010000113.1:0-1091 GCA_045598345.1 Acidaminococcaceae bacterium
AGGCGCTGCCCGGCATTTCAAATTCACCGCTCCAACCAATCCCCACGCTTGGCATAAAGAGATGCTGGTTATCCGGGTCATAGGTAATGTCCTGGCTGTTGGTATATTCGTTATTACGGTTAAACACATAACGCAAACCCACAAAGGGAATCAAATTGCTTCTGCCGATGCTGAAGGACTTTTCATAACGGATACCTGCAGTAATGGTATCAATCTTGGCATCCGCCGTAATTTCATCGCCAACCAACGGTATCCTCTGGGTAATATCATTTTCACTGCGGGTATATCCAATATCCGTCAGGATAGCGCTGTTCCCGTTGGTGACACGGTTGCAGAAACTAATGCCATAATAATCCGCATCATTCTTGGTATCCACCCCGCCCGTTGTTCCACGGATATTACCATCCGTCTTGCTCAGGGCAATTCCGCCGTAGGCCTTGTGGCTTGCCCACAAATCCACACCCACAATCAGTCCGTTATACTGGGCTGTGTAATTTGCTTTAAGGTTTGCCAGGGCCAGCCCGTCCACATGTTCCTTGTTATGCATCAAACTTGCCCAAATATTCTTTGCATATTTAGGCAGTTCATAGGGTTTGGGCATTACCTCACTGCCCTTGCCCTGCTCCACCGTATCTATTTTCAGTTCCCGGTCACTTTCGGCAGAAGTGTGCATTGCATGTGCATAACCAAATGTATTGGCCGGACGCACCATCAAATTATTGTTTGACACCATTTCTGCAAAAGCGTAGTTGGTGATGCTCACCACGCTTTGGTTCACCGCCGCCGCACCGGTCATTTCGGAAACAGCGTTAAGAGTATTTATTCCCACCTGGCCGCCACCGCTAACGGTGGCAGAATTTTGAATAACCTTTTTTATAAAATCATAGGCCTTTGTGCCTTCACTCTTTTGCATAACATCATTCCACACGGACGGTGTTACAGTGTGGCATGGCAGATTGTCAAGTAAGTGCAACACTAAAAACTTCAAAAGCAGATTTCCAATCGTGCATTTTTCTTGGACGGTTATTTATCTCATCTACTGCTTTTTGCACATCGTCCTCGCTTATATTTCTAAAATCAGTCCCTTTAGG
>JAZLLX010000114.1:0-1523 GCA_045598345.1 Acidaminococcaceae bacterium
TGGCAGGGGCAGAAGGACTTGAACCCTCGGCACGCGGTTTTGGAGGCACAATATATAGTGGTTATTGTGTGTTATAACCACAACAGATAGTGTTATTTTGTGCAAAATGCAAACAAAGCGTTAGGAAAAAAGTGTTAGGAAAATTAAAAAATGCCCTCTAATTTCTTCTCGACAGAAGAGTGTTAGGAAAACGTTAGGAAAGATGTTAGGAAACCCGTTAGGAAGATTTTCGAAAATTCCAAAAAATGGGGACGACATTTCAACCGTCGGTCACGCTCGATTATGTAATACATTTAATTGGAGGAAAACAAGATGAAAGAGCACACGATTGACGAGAAAACCGGTATCCATTACACCCTGCACGGCGACTATTACCTGCCGGACTTTGAACTGCCCGCCCAAGAGCCGGTTGGCGTTTGGGGGCAGCGGCATTTGCGGTATTTGCAACAAAGTCGCAAGGCGATTTACACCGGCTTGCTGCTTTCCGGCAAACTGAACGGCTATCTTGTTGGGCTGGATCGGCAGGCGGACGAGATGTTCCGCCGCCTTGTCGCAAAACTTGCCGACCGCGACAACATCACCGAGCAGCTGAAAGCCGCCGACCAAATGGAATGGGTGCGGCGTATGAATGCCGCCCGAGCGGAGGCAACAGAGATTGTCAACAGCGAGCTGATTTATAGGTAAAAAGCAAACCCCATCTCTCGGAGCAATCCGGGGGATGGGGTGTTTTTTTGTTTTTACCAAGATTAAATAAGAACTTCCCACTTGCCATAGCGTTTGCCGTTTTCTCTGTGGATAATGTTTTTATCTTGCAGAGATTTCATAATTCGTTTTACGGTTGCAATGGATTTTCCCGTTGCTTCAACAAGCTCTTGCTGCTTAACGTTCGGGTTGTTGGCTATTATCTTAATGACTGCCAATTCTTCCAAAGAACAGTCCAAAGTATCAAATTGATACTTTGAAACTTTTGGCGTGATACTTTGGGAAGTGCTTTCATCCACATAATCAATGTGCATATAACGATTCTTCAGCTCGTGGTCTGTGCCGAGAAGAAGATTGCCGAAGAACATTTCCAAATACTTTGTCGTGGAATGAATATCTTTTTGCAGGTCATTATAATTGGCTCTGACAAGTGCATTACGGAAGAACCACGAATTTTCTTTGAACGCATCATTATTGGCACGGAAGCCGAATGTTCTCATATATTTGATCATAAACACGGCGGTGGCTCTCGTGTTGCCCTCGCAGAAGGGGTGTATTTGCCAAATGTCAGAAGCAAATTTTGCCAAGTGTTTCACCGATGCTTCAACCGACAGTCCCTCATATGAAAACTCTTTTTCGGTTTTGAAATCGTAATCGAGGGTTTCACGGATACTGGTATAATCAGCATAAATCACCGTGTCGCCCTTCAGCACCCATTCCTTTTTCGTAATGTTATACGTTCTATACTGTCCGGCGTGCTTAAATACGCCCTCAAACAAGCGGCGGTGAATGGTTGCCCATTCCGCAGGAGAAAACTGAAA
>JAZLLX010000115.1:0-35702 GCA_045598345.1 Acidaminococcaceae bacterium
GATTACATCAGCACAGGACAAAGCCACAAGATTAATTTTTGGCGATGCGGGTACGGCAAGTATAATAAGCACTATGGAATGTGATATGACCTTTGACATTAAATCTTATGGGGAACGGCATAGTGCTATAGTTCGTGAACACACAGGATTTCTGCAAATGGACGGCGGCGGAATTATGCAGTTCACATTGGAGGATGTACCGAAAAATATTGAAGAAATTTTATCTTTTGCCAGTTGTAATAAAGATAAAGTGGATTTGTATGCTTGTCATCAGGCAAATAAGTTGATACTAAATTCTTTGGCGGACATATTGCATATTTCGTATGACAAACTGCCGTTCACGGCTTCCCAAATCGGTAATATAAGTTCAGCATCAATACCTTTGGTGCTTACACAGAATAAAGATAGGGCATTAAATAATGTTTTGTTGTGTGGGTTTGGCGTTGGCCTTGCTTGTGCATTGTGTTTGACTGATTTTTCCAAAACGGATATAAAGGATGTTATTTACTATGAGTAAAGTTCAATTTGATTTTACAAATGAAAATTTTGTTGTTACCGGTGCTTCATCAGGGATGGGAAAGCAGATTGCCATTGAACTTGCACAGGCAGGGGCAAAGGTGTTGGCTGTTGCCCGAAGGGAAAATGAACTGTCGGCATTGCACAACCAATACTCTAATATTATTCCAGGCGTGGCGGATGTTTGCGATTATTCCACAATGGAAAATGTAATCAATGATTTTGTTAAGCAGTACGGCAAACTTAATGGGGGTGTTCATGCGGCAGGGATTAGCGGCTTAACGCCTTTACGTGCCTATGACGAAGATGAAGCCAGAAAAATTATGGATATTAGTTTTTGGTCCGGCGCCAAATTTATGCAAGTTTGCACCAAAAAGAAGAATTCATTGGATGGATCTTCGTTTGTTTGGTTTTCGTCAGCCAGTGCAAATGCTTGTCTGAAGGGGTTATTTGCTTATGCTGGAGCTAAATGTGCAACACAGATTGCGGTACGCACTTTTGCCAAAGAATTAGCATTAAGGCGTATTAGGATGAATGCCGTGAGTCCAGGATGGGTAAATTCGCCAATGACAGAAAATTTAGAAGAAACACATAATATGGATGAGATTGCTGCAGTATCTTTGTTTGGCTTTGGTGAAGTAACTGATGTTAGTGGTAGTGTTTTGTTTCTTTTGTCAGACAGGGCAAGTTGGATAAATGGAGCAGTTTTCTTAATTTCGGGGGGGGCATATGATATCTAATGTAAACTTACATGCTTATATTAGAGAAATTGCATATTATGTTCCTGAAAAAGTGGAAGTTAATCCTCAAAATAGGTTGACCAAAAAAACAGGTATTTTGTCACGTCATATTTGCGATGAAAATGAAATTGCTTCTGATTTGGCAATTAAGGCCTGTGAAAAATTGTTTGCCAAAGGTGTGGATAAGGCAAAGGTGGAATATCTTTTGTATTGCACCCAGTCACCTGATTATTTTTTGCCCACCACCGCCTGTATTTTGCAGGACAAATTGGGATTGCCGGAAACTTGTGGTGCAATGGATTTTAATCTTGGCTGTTCCGGATATATTTATGGTTTGAGTTTGGCAAAAGGATTGATTGAATCAGGACAGGTTAAAAATGTTTTGTTGATAACATCAGAAACTTACAGTAAATATATTAACCAAGAAGACAGTACAGTGAAACCATTGTTTGGTGATGGGGCAAGTGCCACATTTATTGAAGCGGTTGACACGGATAAAGAAGGCATGAAGGGTTTTGTTTTTGGCACTCGTGGAAGCGGTTATGACAAATTGATAGTCCCTGTTGGTGGTATGCGTAACAGGTTTGGCAATACACTACTACAAAAACATGAAGATGCTTTTGGAGCAAAGCGGACAAACTATGATTTATGTATGGACGGAGGGGCAATAACGGAATTTGCTATGGATGTTGTTCCTGATTGTGTTGAGCAGATTTTACAAAAAACGGGATTGGTAAAAAATGAAATAGATTATTATGTATTTCACCAGGCAAACAAGTTTATGCTTGAATATCTGCAACAAAGTTGTGACTTGGAGGATGAACATTTTTGGAATGATGTTGCCAACTACGGCAACACAGTTTCCAGTTCCATACCCATTGCGTTGTGTGATTTGCTGCTTCATAATCAGGATTTTTCTTTAGATAAGGTTTTGCTTTGTGGATTCGGGGTTGGCTTGTCTTGGGGAGGATGTGTGGTGGATTTGAGTAAGGTGAGTTGTAGAATTTAGAAAATGTATGAGAGCATTTTGTAAAGGAAAATTAGAATCATTTAAAATTCCTCAAAAAGTTGTTTTAATAGACGAAATGCTGACCGATGCAAGATTTAAGAAGATGAGAAAAGAGTAAAACTATTGCATTAGTTTTTTTATGTGGCAGATGTGTGGCGGATTTGCTGAGAAGGGAGATAGTTACTTTGACAAAGAAGATTTTAGCAAGTGTAGCAGTGATATTTTTGGCGTTGTTGCCGGTGGTAGTGGTTATTGGATTGTTCTGGAATGAACAATCATTATTGAGGTTGGTGATAGGAAAAGTGTGTGAATTGAGCGTTCAAAACGTTTGTGGAACTTCACTGACTTTATCTGGAAGCACCATTTGTCCTTTTTGTTTTTTTAGTTGCAGTAATACTTGTCATGGATTTTATCTGACAATTATAGCGATAGCATTGCTCATTTTTGTTTTTGCAATTATTAAATTGTTACTTGACTTTATTTTTATACTTTGGGATGGCAAAAAGTAAAATGTATAGAAACTTCTTTTTCAAGAGGGATGAAGAATTGGATAATGAAGCTTTTTTTAATCACGATATGATTAAAGCGTTGATTGTTAGTTTTATTGTTGGGATTGTTTTTTGTTTTATAACAACTGGACGATACGTTATCTATCTTTCTTGCATCGGTACTTCCTTTGCAGCTGTTATTATTTGTTATTACAGAAAAGTAAATTTTAGAAATGTTACTAAACTTTTATTACTTGTCTTATCGAGCATCATTGGATACTTTTTCGTTTGTTACAAAGTCGATTGTAAGGAGATATGGTATTGTCAAAATGAATTACAGGTTGTTTTTCTATTTGTGCTAATGCTTGTCATGATGTTGATAGCGGTATTTTGGTTTTTGAAAGAAGATGTAGAAAGAAAGAGCGAAAATTTAGGTGAATTATTTATACAACAAAAGGGCGATTTAAAGAGATTAGAAGAGATGGTAGAACAATTTCGTATGGTTTGTGTTGATGCTCCGTGGGGGCAAGGTAAAAGTTTTTTAATGGATCATTTTCGAGAAAAAAATAAGGATAGATATATATTTATCAGAATTAAGTCATTGACCTATGGGGTGGAGAATATAGCTCAATATGTTGTTAATGAATTATTTTCAGTTTTGGAGCAAAATGGGATTCTGTCTTTTAAATTTTTTCTTAAGAATGCATTGGCATTAAAAAATGAGCATATAGGTTTATTTACTTCTATTTTTACAGATTGCAATGACACTACTTACGATTTTCTTAAGCAGGTTTGTAGTGAGGTCGAAAAGTTGGATAAAAAAGTTGTGATAGATTTTGAAGATATTGACCGAGTTACTAAGTTTAAAATTTTAGCTGATATACTAAGTGTTTCGGATACTATTACGGATAAAACTATAACAGAAAAAATAAAAGTTATGTTTGAATGTGACATAACTAAATTGGAAGATATGGTAAATGGTTGTGTTACAAATTCGCAGGTCAATATTGATGTGAATTATGCAAGTAAATATTTGGAAAAATATTTACTGCATAGTGTTCATTTAACAGAGATATCTCTTGGAGAATTAATGACAAATTTTGCCAAGAGAAAAGAAGGAGTTGAAAATTATGGCTAAAGGAACATCTTTAAAAGAAATACTTAGTCAAGTGCTTGATGAAAAAACAAAAACACAAAGGAAATTTACTAAAAAAAGATATTTTTTTGAGGAAGTGAAACCCTTAAGGCCAGTGAAGGAATGTGTTGATGAAATATATTACTACCTAAATCATGCTGAAAATACGGATGATATTTTTAGAAAAACTATGATTATTATTATAAGTTTGAAGATTTTTTGGCAGGAACAGTACAATAGCATTGTTAAAATGCATGATTATTTTAAGGCAATGACGCAGGAACTTGAATTTCAGTTAAATGAGGGAGAAAGCAAGAATGTCTTTGAATCTATTGTTAAAAAAATAGTGGCTATTTTTGATAATGGGGTTCCGCAGAGTGGTAGGGAATATATAGATAAATATGAAGATATCATTTTTTGTAAGATTGATTTATTAGAACGAATCGGGTGGCAGTTTCCTTCTTATCAATATTTCAATTTGGTACAAGGTTACCATTTGTTTGGAACTTTTTTAGGCAATGCGAGTGATTTCATGTATGTTGACTATGATAAATTTTATAAAACCTACCAAAATCATAAAGTGCAATGTGCTGTAGATTATTATTTTTCGGCATCAAAACCAATTTTGTCAGATGAACAAAGAGCCGTGGATTTGTTATTTGGTGAAGTATTGCACTATCCTAAAAATGAGTGGGAAAATAGGTATAATGTACATATGAACAATTATCGTGATAAAGTTTATTATGAAAAATATTTTAATTTTAAAATATCAGTGACTGGAATAAGTTCTGCAATAACAATTGCTCGTGCTATGTATGTTTGCAATGTGAGCATAGATAGATGGAAAAGATTTTTAGAAATGTTATTAGAGACGGATATTTTACGCAACAGAGATAGTTTTAATTTTACTTTAATTGTAGTTCTTTGCCCAGTTGTTGTTTTCTTTGCCAGACCCGGCAAAATCGATGCAAAACAAACGCAAAATAGAAGAAGTGTATTTGTTTATATGCTTCAACAATTTAATAAACTTGTCAAAGGCATTCAACATAAACGAAATTTGAATAAATCAATAGTATATTGGCAATTTATTTTTTATAGCTTGGAATACATCGGTTATGAATATATTAGAAGTGGCATTGTATCATTTAAGGAAGTTGAGGTTATGAAGATATTAAATGGTGGGAATAAAGAAAGAATAAGTAGCGAAATAGATGATCTAAAGAAAAAAGTTCGGTTTGTTTTAGCGGCTTTAGATGAGAAATATGGAGATATTAAAATTGCCGATGTAGAAGAAGTAAAAGAATTTATACGATTAAATCTTGAAATTATTGAAAGTACAATTGAGATGGATTTAGAAATAACACATATAACATCAGAGACAAAATCCTATGGGAGTGTATTTGATGAATTAATTACATCAGGTAAGAGTAAGGAAAAGATTTTGGAAGAGGCACGAGAAAAAATTGAAATAGGGGAATGGCATCCTTGGTATTATGCAGAAATTGAAATGGAGTTAAGACGGCGTAATATACAATAAAATATAATGTGATGTGAAAATAATCAATTTATAAATGGAATGAGGTTTTAAAATGGCTGAATTAAGTAACATTAAGATTTTACGTAAAGATGAATTGAAATCTACATTTTGTGAAAGTCCACATGTGGTTATTTTGGGAGCAGGAGCATCTTGTGCTGCTATCCCAAATGGAGATTTAAGTGGTAGGCATATACCGGTTATGAATAATTTTTTACAAGAAGCAGGTTTAGTATCAGTTATAGCAGGCATTGATTTAGATACAAAATCACGTAATATTGAGGATATATATTCCGAAATTAGCAGAAAAGCGAAAAATAATCCAAAGTATCTAAAGGTAATGCAAAAATTACAAAGTGAAATTCAAAAGTATATTGCAGATTTCAAGATTCCAAGAGAGTGTACTGTCTATGATTATTTACTGTATTCTTTAACGGAGAAGGATTATATTTTAAGTTTCAATTGGGATTCGCTTTTATTGCAGGCTTATGGTCGCACCCATTCACAATTCTTAGGTCATCTGCCGAAAATTTTGTTTTTACATGGGAATGTTGGAGTTGGGTATTGTGCAAAATGTAATGTATTTGGCAATGTTGGACGGAATTGTGAATGTTGTGGAGGGGTATATCAACCTATGCCATTGCTTTTTCCGGTTCAAAATAAAGATTATACAAGAGATGTTTCAATCAGAAATTCATGGGAAGAGGCATTAAATGCAGTTGCTAGGGCAAGTTTGATTACTGTTTTTGGTTACAGTATGCCGGCAAGTGATGCTGATGCTGTTGAATTATTTAAAAGTGCTTGGAGCAATTCTTTTTTTAGTGAATTTGGCGATATAGAAATAATAAATATGCGTAGTGAAGAGAATAATTTGATTGAAAAGATTATTGATTTTGCTCCAGAATCAAGACCTTTATTTTGTGAATCATTTTTTGATTCTATGTTAGCTAAATATCCTCGAAGAACAACAGAAACACATTATAAAGAAAGCATGGGATGTGAGTTTGTGCCTTCTGCAAATTGTATATGTAACGGGATGGATAGAATTGATTTAGAGCTTATGACTAATAGTTTGATACTTAAAGAAAAGAAAGGAGTATGTTATGAGTAATGTGGTAAGAGTATTTTATAAGATGGGGTTTGGCAAGTTTCTGCTTGTATTAAAGATCATTATTTACAGACACAAAAATTTAAAAATGACGAGCAATTTGCCGTAAATTATGCAAAATAAAAGGCACAAGAAAAAGTACCTTGTTTGTATCAGAAATACAGTATTGATGGGCAGTTAGAAAACGAGATAGAATTTTAGGTTATTTTGAAAACTAATATTTGGATTATGAGCCATTATGCTGGGGGGATGTTTTTTGACAAAGGAAGTTGGTATTATCGTTTTCAAGTTATACAATGTAGGTTTTGTAAAGTTTTTAAAGGGGAAAATCGGCAGATTTTCTCAAAAAATCGTGCGATTTTCCCGCTTCACAAACGGTTTGTTTCATTTGCAAAGCTGAAATCATGAAGAGTTGGGCAAAAGGGAGAAAAGGTTATATCAGGGCTTAAGGACGAGGGCTTAGGGCTTAGGGGAATTAGCAATTAGTAATTAGTAATGAGTAATTGTGGTAAAATGTTCCTGTGATTATATTTTGGGTTTCAGGTGTGCGGGGTTATGCGAACCCTCGTCCGCACCTAAAGGGGCGGGGGACCGTCTAAAGGAACATAGAAGGACGGTGGTGGGGTGAGCAATTACGCTGCTGCTTTGTCTGGAATAAATGTCAAAGAACAAAGAATAAATTAGGGATTAGGAGTTAGAGGTTAGGGATTAGGTTTCAGGTGAAAGGGTGAATAGTGGACAGGTGACAGTGGATAGAGGACAGTGGACAGTGGACAGGGGACAGAGGATAGAGGACAGGGGACAGAGGATAGAGGACAGGGGACAGAGGATAGTGGACAGGGGACAGAGGATAGAGGACAGGGGACGGTGGATAGGAGATAACAGCTGGGGGTTAAGGTGGAATGAAACGGGAGGTTGATGTTAAACAATTTCAAATTTGCACAGAAAATTGCGAACAGGATGTTTGTAATATTTTACGTTGTGCAAGGGATTATGCATTCAGACAGGTCAATTCCACAATGGTTTTGGCATATTGGTATATTGGCAGAAGAATTGTTTTGCAGGAGCAGCATGGAGCCGAAAGGGCCGGTTATGGTGAAGAATTAATCAAGAACCTTTCCATTAGATTATCAGCGGAGTTCGGTAAAGGGGTATCTGTTGCCCAGTTGAAAAATTTTCGTCAGTTCTATTTGACTTTTCCTAACTTAGAGAAAAGCTACACAGTGTGTAGCCAATTGAGTTGGTCGCATTTACGTCTTATTATGCGGCTGGACACAGAAAAAGAACGGCAGTACTATATCGATAATTGCTGTAGCGGGAATTGGTCAGTCCGTGAACTGGAACGAAATATCAGGACTGATATGTTTCATAGGGTTGTACAAAATCAAACAGAAAATTCCCACGCTCAAAACAATGTTTTGGAGATTGTCAAAGATCCTTATATTTTGGAATTTCTCAACGTTTCCCAGGATAGCAGGATGTCCGAAAAGGAACTGGAAACAGGGCTGATAGACAATTTGCAGAAATTTTTATTGGAGTTAGGTAAGGGATTTTCATTTGTGGACAGACAGATGCACATATCTACGGAAACCAGTGATTTTTATATAGACCTTGTTTTCTACAATTACATCCTGAAATGCTTTGTTTTGATTGACTTAAAAATTGATAAACTTACACATCAGGACATCGGTCAGATGTATATGTATGTCAGAATGTTTGATGATTTGAAGAGAATAGATGGTGACAATCCCACTGTTGGAATCATATTGTGTGCAGATAAGGATGAGACCGTGGTGAAGTATTCTGTGTTGAATGATGGCAAGCAAATTTTTGCTTCAAAATACATGACGGTGTTACCTACAGAGCAGGAACTGAAAATGGAGTTGGAACGAAATAGAAGATATTTGAGGGAACAGAGTGCAAAGCGTTAAGCGTAAAGGGATTAGAGGTTAGGGATTAGGGAAAAATATAATGCGGAATGCGTAATTCGCAATGCGAAATTGTTAAATAAATGTCAAAGAACAAAGAGCAAAGACCAAATATGGTAGGATGTTCCGGTGATTATAATTGGGAAAGTCAGCATAAAGCGGAAGTAACCCTCTCCCCGGGGAGAGGGGCAGGGGTGTGGGGAAAAGTACGATAAGAAGAGATGTCAAAGAGCAAAGAATAAATTAGGGATTAGGAGTTAGAGGTTAGGGGGTAGGTGGTGAAAAGGTGAAGGGGTGTGGCAGGATATAAAATTAATGTGGAAAACATTTTTTGCGGTGGTGTGAGAGAATGAATATTTTTCTGACAGAAGAGTTATTAAAATCTATATCGTACACATCTAAGTTTACGCAGAGTTTGAAAACTTTGTCTTTACGTAAAACACCGATTGAGCAAATATTATTTGATGTAAGCCAATACAGAAATTATTATGCTAAAATGTTGATTGAGCATGATAGTTTAATAAGTTCACGGTTTAAAAGCGATGATTCAATTATGCGTAAATATGAAAAAACCTTGCGTACAGATGGTGGTTTCAAACAGTGTTTTAATGATGTGCTGGGTTTTAGAATTCATCTTGATAAATATCCCAATACATTTCCAGATTATTTTCGTGTAGTTGATTTGCGAAAAGGCAAAAAGACAGATGACGGCTATCATGCTATTCATTTGTATTATCAAAGGGACAGTCATTCGTATCCGATTGAAGTGCAGTTATGGTGTGAAGATGATTATTTGTTTAATATATGGAGTCACAAATATTTGTATAAGTATGTTGAGCCGGATATTGGCAGGGAATTGTACCAATTGTACAGTAATGGTATGATTGCTTCGGAAGAAGGTTTTAAGAAACAATTTGGGAAATTGAGAGGAGGCAAGACAGATGGGAAATAAAAGAATATATATAGTTGCCAAGGTTTTTGATAAGCAGGGATGTTATGCTTACAGGTGTAAGGAAGAGAACGAACTGCAATATATTCCTGGTGCTTTGGAGTTATTGAGAAACAAAGGGGTGCAGATAGTCATACTCAATGACCCGGACATATATTCGGAATATGCCCCATATACCTATGTTGACGAATTAAAGAGTTTTGTGCAAAAGGTTATGAAACTTAAAACGGCTTAATGTTCCGGGGATTAGATAATTAGGTTTTAGGGGTCAGGTTACAGGATAAAGGAATTAGGGATTAGGAATTAGGATATAGGGATTAGGGATTAGGGGATGTTGGCAGAGTGCGGACTCTCCCTGAATCCTTTGCCCTTATTCCAATTACAGGAACTTTTTACCATAGTTTTAAGATTTAAGTTTTTAACTTTTAACTGATTAGATTTTGGGTGTCAGGCATTAGGCAGGGGAAATGTAAATTTTATAAAAAGGTATATGTAATTTTACACGAAAAAAAATTGAAAATATGTTGAATTTTACACGAATATCTGATAAGATTACAGCATCACTTGTGTATGAGGAATTGATATGTATAGAAAAATTTACGAAAAATTAATTGCATGGTTGAACAATAAGGCGCGGAAACCTTTGATTTTGCAGGGACCCCGTCAGGTCGGCAAAACCTATGCCATTTTGGAATTCGGACGGGAACATTATGAGAATGTGGCTTATTTCAATTTTGAATTAACCCCTGATTTGATAAAGACCTTTGATGAAAATATCAGTCCGGATTATTTGATACCCGTTCTTTCGCGTATTGCAAAAAAAACTATCATCAAAGAAAAAACTTTGATTGTTTTTGATGAAATCCAGTTGTGCGAACGGGCTTTGGCATCACTAAAATATTTTTGTGAGGCGGCGCCGGATTATCATATTATGGTGGCGGGAAGTTTGCTGGGTGTTGCGGTCAACCGGTCGCAATATTCTTTTCCGGTGGGGAAGGTGGATATCCTGAACATTTACCCCATGGATTTTGAGGAATTTCTGTTGGCGTTGGGTGAAGATAATTTGGTGGCTCAGATCAGGTCGTCTTTTGACCACGACAGTCCTTTGCCGGCGGCTCTGCATAATGCGGCGATGGAATACTACCGGCAATATTTGGTGGTGGGCGGTATGCCCGAATGTGTGGCGCAATACGTCAGCACCAAAAACTTGTTGCTGGTAAGGAAACTTCAAAATGATGTTTTGTTGAGTTATCTTAACGATATGAGCAAATACAACCGCACTAACGAAATAAAAAAATGCCGTTTGGCCTATGACAACATAACAGTCCAACTTTCCAGGAAAAACACAAGGTTTCAATACAAACTGATTAAGCACGGGGCCCGGGCGGCAGAGTTTGAAAATGCCATTGAATGGCTGAACCTGTCGGGAATTGTTAGCAGGACATATCAGGCGGGGCAAATCAAAAAACCTTTGGAAAACTACAAAAATATTGACGCATTCAAAATTTATGTTTCTGATGTGGGGCTTTTGTGTGCAAAAAAAGATGTGGTGGCAGAGGACATACTGCAAATGTCCCCGGAACTGGACGATTTCAAAGGCGGTCTTGCAGAAAACTATGTGAACAACCAATTGATTGCCAACGGCTATACCAATTACTATTGGATGTCCGGACGGGGGGCAGAAGTTGATTTTGTTATTCAGCGTCAGGGGCGGCTTGTTCCGGTGGAGGTCAAATCGGCGGACAACACCAAGGCAAAAAGTTTGAACGTCTATATCCAACATTTCAAGCCGGATTATGCCGTGAAAGTTTCAGCGAAAAATTTTGGCTTTGAAGATGGCAAAAAAACCGTTCCCCTTTATGCGGTGTTTATGATTTAGAGGTCAGGGATTTAGGGGTTAGGAGTTAGAGGTTAGGGAAAAATATAATGCGGAATGCGGAATTCGCAATGCGAAATTGTTAAATAAATGTCAAAGAACAAAGAGCAAAGGTCAAATATGGTAAAATGTTCCTGTGATTATAGCAGGATTAGGATATAGGGAATTAGGGATTAGGTGAAAAGGTGAAAGGGTGAAAAGGTGAAAGGGTGAAGTTAGGGGTTAGGAATTAGGGGATGTTGGCAGAGTGCGGAAGTTTTCCCTCTTTTTTAAAGAGGGGGGGACCGCTTGCGGTGGGAGTTTTTGCATTATAACGAAAACATCAAATAGATTGTAAAATACGAGAGAAGTGAAAAACAGTTTATGAATGCTTCGCACAAACAAAAACACCCGTCTGCCACTGTGTTCCTGTGATTATAATTGGGAAGGTTGGCATAAAGCGAAAGTAACCCTCTCCCCGGGGAGAGGGGCAGGGGTGTGGGGAAAAGTACGATAAGAAGGTGAAAGGGTGAAGTTAGGGGTTAGGTTTCAGGTGAAAGGGTGAAGGGATGAAAAGGGTGAAAAATGTTGTTGATATAAGAGACGGTCAATATTTAGGTTGGCTTGAAGAGATAAGCAAAAATTATAAAAATGCCCAAATTAAAGCGGCTACATCGGTTAATGTGGTTATGTTGGATTTTTATTGGCAACTTGGCAAAGATATTGCGTCAATGCGGGCGGAGGCAAAATGGGGGAGCAAATTTTTTGATGTTTTGAGTGCTGACTTGAAAAAGACAATTCCGAATGTTAAAGGGTTTTCAAGGATAAATTTGATGTATATGAAACGGTATTACGAGTTGTTTTCACAGGAAAGTGAAAATGTTCCACAAGTTGTGGAACATTTCAAACTTATTCCTTGGGGGCATGTCAGGTTGATAATTGATAAATGTTCGGATGACATTGAAAAGGCAAAATTTTATGTTAATCAAACTCTTGAAAATAATTGGTCCCGGGCCGTGTTAATGAATTTTTTAGATACACGACTATATGAAAGGCAGGGAAAGGCGGTTACTAATTTTAACAGGACATTGCCTTCGCCCGACAGTGATTTGGCACAGGAGATTACCAGAGACCCTTACAATTTTGATTTTTTGGCTATTAGGGGACGTTACGATGAAAAAGAATTGAAAAATGCTTTGATGGACAATATTCAAAGATTTCTTATGGAGTTGGGAACCGGGTTTGCTTTTGTTGGCAGGGAATACCGACTTCAGGTTGGCGGAACGGAACAGTTTGTTGATATGCTTTTTTATAATATAAATTTGCGGCGTTATGTTGTGGTGGAAATAAAGATTCGGGATTTTGAACCAAGTGATATGGGGCAAATTGGAACTTATGTGGCGGCGGTGGACGGAATTTTGAAACATGCGGACGATAATCCTACAATAGGACTTTTGATTTGCAAGACCAAGGATAATGTTTTGGCAAAGTATGCTTTGTCAAGTTTGAATGCTCCTGTAGGGGTTTCAGAGTATCAGTTGACAGAATTATATACAGAAGATTTGCAAAATTTCTTGCCAAGTATTGAGGAAATTGAAAAGGGGCTCATAAATAATTAGCAATTAGAAATTAGTAATTAGAAATTAGAAATGAAGGTAGGATGTTCCGGAAAATAAATGTCAAAGAACAAAGAATAAATTAGGGATTAGGAGTTAGGGGTTAGGGATTAGGGATGGTAAAATGTTCCTGTGATTATAGCAGGAAGGTTGGCAGAAAGCGGAAGTAACCTCTCCCGGGGGAGAGGGGCAGGGGTGTGGGAAAAGTACGATAAGAATAAATGTCAAAGAACAAAGAGCAAAGGTCAAATATGGTAAGATGTTCCTGTGATTATATATAGGGATTAGGATTTAGAGGTTAGAGATTAGGTTTTAGGTGAAAGGGTGAAGAAGGTTGGGGAATATGGAGAATGGTAAGGAAATCAAATTATTTGAAGACAAAAAGATACGGACGCATTGGGATGCCGAACAGGAGAAGTGGTATTTTTCTGTTGTAGATGTTTGTAATGTGCTTGCAGAATCAGTAAGCAAAGATCCGTCTGCATATTGGCGTAAGTTGAAACAACGGCTGAAAGCTGAAGGGAGTCAGCCCGTGACAGATTGTCACGACCTTAAAATGAAGGCAAGCGACGGGAAGTATTACAAAACTGACGTTATGGATGTTCCAGTGATTATATATAGGGGTTAGGATTTAGAGTTTAGGGATTAGGTTTCAGGTGAAGGGATAAAAAGGTGAAGGGGTTTTAGACAGGAGTTTTGGGATGGGAGAAAATCAGTTTATTTTGTACACAACTGAAGACGGGAAAGCGGCGATTAAACTTTATGCGGACAATAACACTATTTGGCTCAATCAGGCACAAATGGCGGAATTGTTTCAAAAGGATATTTCCACAATTTCCAGACATATAGCGAATATTTTTGATGAAGGAGAATTGGATGAAAAAAGCAATTTGCATTTTATGCAAATTGCAAATTCAGATAAGCCAGTTGTTTTTTATAGTTTGGATGTTATTTTGGCTGTTGGGTTTCGTGTACGTTCTGCAAGAGGAACACAATTTCGCAAATGGGCTAATACTACATTGAAAGAATATTTGCAAAAGGGTTTCATACTGGATAAAGAACGCTTGAAAAATCCTGACGGCAGGCCGGATTATTTTGATGAATTACTGGAAGAAATTAGGGATATCCGTGCCAGCGAGAAACGCTTTTACCAAAAATTGCGTGATTTGTTTGCCCTTTCCAGTGATTATATTCCTTCAGATGCAGATACAAAAATGTTCTTTGCACAGACGCAAAATAAACTTATTTACGGAGTTACGGGTATGACAGCGGCAGAATTGGTTTTTAACCGTGCCGATAGTGCAAAGGCAAATATGGCTTTGACAAACTGGGAAGGGAAAATAGTCCGCAAGAAAGATATTTATACGGCGAAAAATTATTTGACCAAGGAAGAAATAGAAGTGCTTAATCAACTTGTTTCCGCTTTTTTGGAAAATGCGGAACTGAGGGTTAAACTTCGCAAAGATTTAACCATTGCTTATTGGCAAATAGTGGTAGATAAACTGCTCCTGGATAATGACATTAAGTTATTGCAGGGGAACGGCAATATTTCTCAAGATGCAATGCGAAAATATGTTGAAGAAGAGTATGATAAATTTGAAACTCGTCGTAAAAAAGATGATATAATAGCCGCAGATAAAAAAGATTTAGAGGAATTGGAAGAGGAAGTGAAAACATTAGGAACCAGTAGCTAGGGATTAGGGGTGTTGGGTTTCAGGTGAAGGGCTAAGGGTGAAGGGATGAAAAGGTGAAAGGGTGAATATAATGCGGAATGCGGAATTCGCAATGCGAAATTGTTAAATAAATGTCAAAGAACAAAGAATAAATTAGGGATTAGGAGTTAGGGGTTAGGGATTAGGGATGGTAAAATGTTCCTGTGATTATAATTAAATTACCCCTTCCTTTTGGGAGGGGAGGGCCGATACTGGAACGTGGACCGGCGGGGTGAGCGATTAGGCAGTGACAAGTTATCTGCGTAATCCGCACCCTAGTCGCTGAAAAAGTTAAAAGTTGTAAGTTAAAAATGAAAAATTATGGTAAGATGTTCCTGTGATTATAGCAGGGAAGGTTGGCATAAAGCGGAAGTAACCCTCTCCTCGGGGAGAGGGGCAGGGGTGTGGGGAAAAGTACGATAAGAAGGTGAAGAGGTGAAAGGGTGAATATAATGCGGAATGCGTAATTCGTAATGCGAAATTGTTAAATAAATGTCAAAGAACAAAGAATAAATTAGGGATTAGGAGTTAGGGATTAGGGATGGTAAAATGTTCCTGTGATTATAGCAGGAAGGTTGGCATAAAGCGGAAGTTACCCTCTCCCCGGGGAGAGGGGCAGGGGTGTGGGGAAAAGTACGATAAGAAGGTGAAAGGGTGAAAAGGGTGAAAGGGTGAAAAGGGTGAAAGGGTGAAAAGGGTGAAAGGGTGAAAAGGGTGAAAAGGTGAAGGGTGAAGGGTGAATATAATGCGGAAGGCGGAATTCGGAATGCGTAATTGTGGTAAGATGTTCCTGTGATTATAGCAGGATTAGGAATTAGGGATTAGGTTTCAGGTGAAAGGGTGTGGCTGGATATAAAATTAATGTGGAAAACATTTTTTGCGGTGGAGTGAGAAATTGAAAATTTTTCTGACAGAAGAGTTATTAAAATCTATATCGTACACATCTAAGTTTACGCAGAGTTTGAAAACTTTGTCTTTACGTAAAACACCGATTGAGCAAATATTTGTATAAGTATGTTGAGCCGGATATTGGCAGGGAATTGTACCGGTTGTACAGTAATGGTATGATTGCTTCGGAAGAAAGTTTTAAGAAACAATTTGGGAAATTGAGAGGAGGTAAGACAGATGGGAAATAAAAAAGTATATATAGTTGCCAAGGTTTTTGATAAGCAGGGATGTTATGCATACAGATGCAAGGAACAGAACGAACTGCAATATATTCCTGGCGCTTTGGAGTTATTGAGAAACAAAGGGGTGCAGATAGTCATACTTAATGACCCGAAAATTTATTCGGAATATGCCCCATATACCTATGTTGACGAATTAAAGAGTTTTGTGCAAAAGGTTATGAAACTTAAAACGGCTTAATGTTAAAATATACAGGCAATATTGTGGTAAAGGTTTCAGCATTTGTCGTTTGAAAAATCATTGAAGAGCAGAAACAGTTGTATGTTTTGACAGAACGGGGTATAATAATTCCATAAAAAAGGTAATAAGTTCTATTTTATGGAAGATATATGGAAATAACAAGGGACAGATATTTAAAAAAGTTAATAGCCGCCCAAGGTAATGGATTAATCAAGATTGTAACAGGTTTCCCGCTTCACAAACGGTTTGTTTCATTTGCAAAGCTGAAATCATGAAGAGTTGGGCAAAAGGGAAAGTGAAAAGGATGAAAAGGGTGAAAAGGGCGAAAAAAGCGGTTAGGAACAGAGGTGCCTATCGAGAAAAAGAATTGGGTGTTGAGTGATAGCACGCTAAGTGAGGCGTGGAAAAGGTTTGATGATGACAGAGGGGGTTATTGATGGATATTTCTAATACCTATGGGATTTTAAATACTCAACAGGAACTACTACTAATGATGAAGGATACTCATAATTATTTGGCAAAAAATGGCATAGTATACAGTTTGATAGGAGGATCCTTGTTGGGGGCAGTACGTGAGCACGGTTTTATTCCGTGGGATGATGATATTGATATTGTGATGGATAGGCAGAATTTTGATAAATTCATTCAAAATGGGTTCAATTTATCTGGCTATTGCATTGAGAGGAAACTCTGGCTATATAAAATTCGCAAGATTGAGGATAGAAACTTGGTCGGTGCGCCAACGATAGATATTTTTGTAGTTGATAGGACACCTGATAATGTCTTTTTAAGAAAACTTAAGGTGTTTATGATTAGAATTTGCCAAGGAATGATGCATGAGAACATACAATATGGTAGGTACAATTTTTTTTATAAAATTTGTGTAGGTGGAACATATTTGTTAGGGTGTTTTTTCTCTAATCAATTTAAGTATAACCTTTACAACTATGTGTCACAATTGTGGGGAAATGAAAATTCAAGATTTGTCAGTATATACGACGATTTGTTTTATTTGGTTACTTTTTGCTATGATGGTAATCTTATGAATGATGTTATCTTACGTCGATTTGAAGATTCAGAATTTTTTATTATTTCAAGGTACGATAATTATTTGACAGTACAGTATGGAAATTATATGGAACCACCAGCTGAGAAAGATAGAAGACCATCACATAGTTATTGTTGAACATAAAAGACAATAGATTGTTAGGAGGATGTAATCGTGTATTCTGATAATAAGACATTAAGAAAAAAACAAGAAAGTTTATTGGTTTTAATGAAGAAGTTTCATGATTTATGCGTAGGTAATCATATTCAATATTCTGTACATGGTGGAACCATGTTGGGGGCAGTACGTGAGCACGGTTTTATTCCGTGGGATGATGATGTGGATGTTACTCTTATGCGTGAGGAATATGAAAAATTGAAAATTATTCTTGGTACGAAACCATATCCAGATTGTTTAGAATTTGATACATCTTCTCAACAATATCCTATTATTTGGTATAAGGTGGATGGGCTTAGGGTATCAAATATGGATGTGTTTATTTATGATTACATTAGCGAGAATAAAATTACACGAATTTTTAAGATGGCATTAGAAAAATTTTTTATTGTTTTTGTGAGAGACAAGGAAACACTTGTTTTAACAAAAAAAGCGGGTAAACATACTGGGATTCAATATGTCTTAATGTTTATGATAATTTATTTTGGCTCATTATTTCCAAAAACATGGCGTATAGGTTTGGCTAACAAGGTCTACAGAAGCTTTGGTGGTTTAAAGAAATTTGTTAGTAGATCTAATGATACGGTTGAGGGTATTCGTATTATTTTGCGTGCAGATATTTTGGAAAGTGTGCAAGAAATGTCATTTGAAAACATAAAGGTTTTAGTATCTAAGAAATATCATGAAATTCTGGTGTCATCATATGGCGAAGATTATATGATACCTAAGAAAACAAAAGTTGATATTGTAGGTGATTAAATGAATATTCTTCTTTGCTTTGCCGGTGGTGTTGGCAAACGCATGCATGCCGGTGATTTGCCAAAACAATTTATGGAGTATAAAGGTAAGCCGATTTTGATTTATACTTTGGAAAATTTTGAACGACATTCTATGGTAGATGCTGTTGTTTTAGTTTGTGTTGACAGTTATATTGATTATGCAAAAAAATTACTGAATAAGTTTAATGTTCAAAAAGTTGTGAAAATTGTATCAGGTGGTAAAAATGGGCAGGAATCCATTTATAACGGATTGTTGGCACTTAAGGAACTTTATTCTAGTGATGATGTGGTACTTATTCATGATGGTGTGAGACCTTTTGTTAGTGAGAAAACAATCACAGATGCCATTAAATGTACCAAAATGAATGGGAATGCTATTGCCGTGGTGCCTTCTATTGAAACGGTTATTATTCGTACTGGCAATGAGATTGAAACTATTATGGACAGGACTCGTTGTCAATTGGCAAAAGCTCCTCAATGCTTTAAATTGGGAGATATTCTACAAGCTCATGAAAAAGCATTGGGTGAGGGTAAAGAAGATTTTATAGATTCAGCAAGTTTGATGATGCATTATGGGCATACCTTGCATGTCATTGAAACGACTTACGATAATATTAAAATAACCACACCTAAAGATTTTCATGCTTTTTGCTCTATTGTGAACATGCAAGAGAGGAAGGGAAATATTTGATGTGGCTGAGCAATAAAGTTTTTAAAGAAGATTTGGAATACGTAAATCGGGTTACCTATTTTGATTGGTCAAAGTTTGATGGTAAGACGTTTTTTATTACCGGTGCAACCGGATTAATTGGTTATACGTTTGTCTGTGCATTGGCGTATCGCAATGAAGTGGCAAATGCAAATATTAAAATTATTGCATTGGTACGTGATTTGGATAAAGCAAAAGAGCGTTTTAAGGAATTGGATGTTAACGATGAATTACAATTTGTAGTTGGCGATATGGAACATGTGTCAGAGGTTAAGGAGCAAGTGGACTACATAGTGCATTGTGCTGCGCCAACGGCAAGTGCTTTTTTTGTTGAACACCCTGTGGAAACTATAAGTGCGATAGTTGACGGGACTATGAATATGCTTGAATTAGCAAAAAAACATAGCGCTGAGATGGTTTTTCTCTCAAGTATGGAAGTATATGGTGCTCCCAAAACAGATGTTTTGTTGGACGAGGGGAGGGGCATTGATATGGACAGTATGGCTTTACGCAGTTCATATCCTTATGCAAAACGTTTAGCAGAGTGTTTGTGTATGTCTTATGTTTCGGAATATGGAGTTAAGGTTAAAGTGGTTCGCCTGGCACAAACATTTGGACCGGGAGTGTCAAAAAATGATAATCGGGTATTTGCACAATTTGCAAAATGTGTTGAGAATAATGAAGATATAGTACTTTTGACGGATGGCAGTACCAAGAGAATGTATTTGTATACTATGGATGCAGTAGGAGCAATTTTGTGTGTGCTGCAAAAAGGAGTAAATGGTCAAGCGTATAATGTTGCCGATAAAAATACATATTGTTCTATTCGTCAGATGGCAGAAATAGTGGCTCATAATATTGCACGTGATAAGATTAAGGTAGT
Source organism: Acidaminococcaceae bacterium (assembly GCA_045598345.1). Taxonomy (GTDB): domain Bacteria; phylum Bacillota; class Negativicutes; order Acidaminococcales; family Acidaminococcaceae; genus Phascolarctobacterium_B. Next base: position 19,555 of record JAZLLX010000115.1, read on the forward strand.
TATAAAATGCGATAATATTCAAACAAAATATCCCCCTACATTGTGTTTGAAACTTGATACAAGTAAATTGGAGAAATTGGGATGGCAAGCAACTTATGTGTTACAAAAAATGGGGGGGGGTGATGATAATGTATAAGAGAATGATTATGGCAGGATTAAGATAAAACTTTTTATGCCCTCAAAATTGTGAAATGAATGTAAAATGTTTCGGGTATTATATTTCAGGTTTTAGGCGTCAGGTTAGAGGATTTAGGATTTAGGGGTTAGGGATTGGGGGATGAAAGGGTGAAATATAATGCGTAAGGCGGAATTCGCAATGCGAAATTATTAAATAAATGTCAAAGAACAAAGAGCAAATTAGGGATTAGGATTTAGAGGTTAGGGATTGGGTTTCAGGTGAAAAGGGTGAAAAGGGTGAAGGGATGAACATTGTGGCAAATATGACAAATGTATCAATGCAACTTAATGATAATTTTATTGGCAGTATAAAATCGATAATCAATGCAGGTCGTAGAAGTGCGTATAATGCGGTTAATGATGTCATTGTACATACTTATTGGCAGATTGGCAAACGTATTGTTGAAGAAGAACAGCACGGAATGGGCAGGGCTGAATATGGCAAGTTTTTGATTGAGACACTGTCACAAGAACTTACAAAAGAGTACGGAAAGGGATTTTCTGTAAGGAGTTTACAGTATTACAGGAAATTTTATTTATTTTTTCCAGACGTTACAATTCTGCAAGCATGCGTGCGAAATCTTACCTGGTCACATTTCAGGATGTTGTTAAGAGTGGAGGATGAAACGGCACGGCTTTGGTATATGAACGAAACCATGAAATCCGGCTGGAGTTATCGCACTCTTGATCGTAATATTGCTACCCAATATTACTATCGGCTTTTGCAAACTCCGAACAAAGAGACGGTAATCGCTGAAATGCAGGATAAGACAAGAGCATTGCATTCAGAGTTTGAAGTGTTTAAGAGTCCGGTTGTAGCAGAGTTTTTGGGGTTTGCCGTTAATACTGATTTTACAGAAAATGATCTTGAAAAGGCGATTTTGTCACATATACGGGATTTTTTGATGGAGCTTGGAAGGGGTTTTGCTTTTGTTGCCCGTCAGCAACATATTGTGACTGATACAGAGGATTATTATATTGATTTGGTTTTTTATAACACAGAGTTACACTGTTATATGTTGATTGACTTGAAAATGGGAAAGATTACTCATCAGGATGTGGGGCAGATGGATATGTATATTCGGATGTATGATGAGTTGAAACGGGGAGATGGGGATAATCCGACATTGGGTATTATACTTTGTGCTGAAACGAGTGAAGATATTGCACGATATTCTGTCCTGCATGATAGTAAGCAACTTTATATGTCAAAGTATTTGACATATTTGCCAAGTAAGGAGGAGTTGCGGCGGGAAATAGAACGGGAGAAGGAAATCTTTAGATTGCAACACGAAAATTAGGCATTGAGGTAAGGGGGTTAGGAGTTAGGATTTAGGGATTAGGATTTAGGGGTTAGGGTCCAGGTGAAAGGGTGAAGGGATGAAATATAATGCGTAAGGCGGAATTCGCAATGCGTAATTATTAAATAAATGTCAAAGAACAAAGAATAAATTAGGGATTAGGAGTTAGAGGTTAGGGATTAGGGGTTAGGAGTTGAAATGAAATTAGCAAACGGAGATTTTAGCGAGGTACTGCAGATAATCAAAAATACGCATAACAAGATGGTACAAGCAGTCAATACAGAATTAGTAACAATGTATTAGAATATTGGTCAATATTTGGCTAAAATTTCAAATGGTGGGGAATTAACTAAAGATATTGTTGATGCTGTTGTAGGTTATTTACATGAGAACGGTATCACTGCCAAAGGATTTAACCGAAGCGGATTGTTTCGCATGAAGCGATTTTATGATTTGTATAGTGAAGAAGGTTTAGTGTCAACAGTGTTGACACTGATAAGTTGGTCACATCATTTGGTAATTATGAGCGGATCAAAATCTGCAGAAGAGCGTCATTTTTATATAAATTTGTGTGCTCGGGAGCATTACTCGGTACGTGAATTGCAAAGACAAATGGATAGTGCTTATTATGAAAGATATCTTTTGGCGGGGCAGGCTATGAATGTTCCTGATGCGGTAAATGCAGATATCCGAAAAACTCTTTTGGATTCTTATGTGTTGGAATTTCTTGATTTGCCGAGGGCATATTCTGAGAAGGATTTGCGAAGAGCGATTGTCAAAAATTTAAAGGAGTTTATTCTTGAAATCGGTAAGGATTTTACTTTCGTAGGGGAGGAATATCGCATACAGGTTGGAGGACAGGATTTTTATATTGATCTTTTGTTCTACAACAGGACATTAAAGTGTTTGGTAGCAGTTGAGCTCAAATTAGGGGCTTTTAAACCGGAACATGTTGGGCAAATCAATTTTTATTTAGAGACGTTAGACAGAAATGTTCGGAAGGCAGATGAAAATCCAAGCGTTGGCATAATTCTTTGTGCAAGTAAAGATGATGCAGTTGTAGAGGTAGCTTTGAGCCGCTCTATGGCACCAACTATGGTTGCGGACTATACATTGCATTTGCCGGACAAAAAACTTTTGCAAAATAAATTAATCGAGTTAAGAAGAATTTTTGATGAAGGATAAAGGAAGTAGGATTTAGGGGTGAAAAGGGTGAAGGGATGAAATATAATGCGGAATGCGGAATTCGTAATGCGAAATTATTAAATAAATGTCAAAGAACAAAGAATAAATTAGGGGTTAGGGGTTAGGGATTAGGGATGGTAAAAAGTTCCTGTGATTATATTTTGGGTTTCAGGTGTGCGGGGTTATGCGAACCCTCGTCCGCACCTAAAGGGGCGGGGGACCGTCTAAAGGAACATAGAAGGACGGTGGTGGGGTGAGCAATTACGCTGACGCTAATGAAAAGATAAAAACTTAAAGCTTAAAGTTTATGAATGCTTCACATAAACAAAAACACCCGTCTGCACCTGTGTTCCTGTGATTATAGCAGGAATTAGGGATTAGGGATTAGGGATTAGGAATTAGGGATTAGGAGTTAGGGGTTAGGGGTTAGGAATCAGGAATTAGGGGAAGTTGGCAGAGTGCGGAGGTTGTGATTATAATCGGGATTTTTCGCAATTATTCATTACTAATTGTTGATTATTATGATTGTGCAACTGCATACTCTCTTTTTTTTAGGTAGTGTATAATGTATGCGGTTTTGCTGGTGAATCTTTTGGAGGGTTTGCAGAAAGTTTTTGGGGGTAGGGTATGAGTGGTTTGGCACTACAAAAACCAAATATTTGTGTTCTGATGAGTACTTATAATGGCGAGAAATATATTCGGGAACAGATAGACAGTATTTTAGCCCAAAAAGGTGTAGAAGTACATTTGATTGTGCGTGATGATGGTTCTGTTGACGGTACATTACAAATATTGCGTGAATATGAGCAAGAGGGAAAATTGGAATTATGGTGCGGACAGAATCTGGGAGTTAAAGAAAGTTTTCTTTATTTGATTGATAATGCCCCTGATGCGGATTTTTTTGCATTGGCTGACCAGGATGATGTGTGGTATGAAGACAAACTTTTAAAAGCAATTAATATGTTAAGGGAATATTCCCGGGAAGTACCATTATTGTATGGGGCAAATCAGGATTGCGTAGATGCTAATTTAAAATTTGTCAAATTACATTTTAAAAAAAATTTGAGTGATTGGTTATGTATAGAAAGGGAAATTTTTCAAAATCTAATTGCCGGCTGTACGATGGTTTTTAATAAGTCATTTTATAATTTGTTGAAAATGGATAGTATATTTAAACCCATCAGTTATTCAAGAATGCACGATGTTTGGCTAATGTTTATGGCACTTTTGTATGGCAAATTTATTTATGATCATAGGCCGTGCATGGCATACAGAAGACATGGAAATAATGCTTCTGACGGGGCGATTGTACCCGAACACAGAATTTTATTTTGGACAATTAATTTTTTTAGGATGATAACACATAAAATAGAGAACGGGCATTATGCGAGTTATAGTGCCAAATTGGTGTTGGATAATGCGGCAGACAAATTAACGGATTTGCAAAAAAAACAATTAAAAATAATAGCGGATTACAGAAAGACATATTTAAATAAAATAAAATTGATGTTTTCCTTTGATATTTTGGCTTTTGCAAAAGATCCTTTGCCGGTATGTATGCTTAAAGTGTTGTTTGAAAGGTACTAAAATATATTTGAGTCAGAATCGGACTGTAAAATATTTTTGAATTCATCAGTGAAAACCATTATTCAAGTTGACATAATAAGTTGCAGTATGAGTTGTTTTTAGTTTTTGTGAGAATTTAGGATGGTATTTTATATAGGGCTTAGGGCTTAGGGCTTAAGGGATGAAAGGGTGAAAGGGTGAAAGGGTGAAAAGGGTGAAAAGGGTGAAATATAATGCGTAATGCGGAATTATTAAATAAATGTCAAAGAACAAAGAGCAAAGAACAAATATGGTAAGATGTTCCTGTGATTATAATTAAATTACCACTTCCTTTTGGGAGGGGAGGGCCGATACTGGAACGTGGACCGGCGGGGTGAGCGATTACGCTGGCGCTAATGAAAAGATAAGAACTTAAAGCTTAAATTTTTGAATGCTACGCATAATGCAAAAACTCCCACCGCAAGCGGTCCCCCCTCTTTAGGAAAGAGGGGAAGAAGTCAACAGATTTGTTGGCTGTTTTTGTTTATTGCTTAATTATTGGGTGTTTTTTGGTGGGTTTTGTGGTATAATGTTTATAACTATTTATGCCCCCATTGTGAGGGGAGGTGGCGGCGATGTTGCCGGAGGGGTAGTTTGCAGTAGCAAGTTTGGTTATATTTTTATTTCCAAAAAGATAAGAAAATTTTTGTTTATTAAATCTGAAAAATGTGGTAAAATATAAAAAAAATAAAAAAAGGTCTTGACAAAGTATGATTAAAGGCGGTACGCTTTTGCAAGCAATGGTTAATGTAACAGTAAAAAACAAAATCAGTAGAAAAGCCCACAATAAGAATGGTTGGGTAACCATTTTTATTGTGGGCTTTTTTGCGTGAAATTGAGGTATGTGCATAGGATGATACAGAATTTAGTAATTGAAGATAAATTTGTGCGGGTGGAGGAACTGCAATTAGAACGTTTTCAGTACTTTTGCACTGATAGTGGGATGCGTAGAATATTTTTTGTGCTGGTTAAAGGTGTGGGATTATAGAAAGATGCAGAAAGGATTATTGCAGAAATAAAATGCTAATCATTAAATTTTTCCGTGCGTTGGGCAGGGAATGATAAAGGGAAAAAATTTATTGCAGAAATTGGAGTTTTAATGAATGCATTTGAAACCGAAAATCAAAATATAGAATATAAATTAGCCAAAAGGGAATTGCCTAAAAGTTTTTGGGAAACAGTTTTAACGATTATAATCGGGAATTTTCGCAAAGCGAAGATTGTCCGTAATTGCTCATTACTCATTGCTAATCATTAAAAGAGGATGAATTGTGAGCGTTGGCGAAGTAGGAGATAAAGATGTATCAGGCCTTAGACCAGTTTATTTTGTATTTCACACCAGTTTTAATGACGGTTGCTTTGATATTTTGTTTGCAAAGAACTTGTGTAGAGAACGGGCAATTGAAATTTAATTTAAAGCAATCATGCCATAAATTAGGTATATGCCAATCTTTTATTGCGGGGATTCCCATGATGGTTTTACCGGCATGTCAGTATGGTGTAGGTTGTGATTATTGGAGCTATGTCGATATATATCAATCTGGTGAATTCGGCAAGGAAATTGTATGGGGATTAATAAATAACATTTTTATAAAATTTGATTTTTCGCCACAGAGCATATTTATTTTTTCAAGTATAATTATGATAGAACTTTATGTATATGCGATTTGTGAGAATTCCAAAATTCCGGAAATGAGTGTTTTATTATTTTTCTTTGTTGGTTATTATGTTTTTCATGTTTTTGGAATATTACGGGAAGGGATTGCTGTGGCAATAATGTTCTATTCTTATGTCTATGTAAAAAAAAGGGACTTGATTAAATTTTTAATTTGTAACTTAGTGGCTTTTGGCTTTCATTATACAGCTATTTTGGCGATGCCCTTGTATTGGATATATTCTTTCAAATTTAGTTACTATAAACTATGCATATTTTCACTGTTTATATTTTTGTTTAAATCATATATAGGTGAGTTGTTGGTAAGTGTTATGAAACTTACATACTATGGACATTATGTTGGAGGGGAACATGATGCTGGTAAGGTTACAACTTTGGGATTAGCTATACCTATGGTAATTATAATTCTCGGATTAATATTTTCGTCAGATATTTGGGAATTTAGAATCTTAATGACAATTGCCTTTATCACCTTAAACATGATGTTTTTTTCTGAATATATTCCGGCATTTGGAAGAGTAGTTGTTTATTACAGAATATATTTTTTGTTATTGTTACCATTTATTGCAAATAACATAAAAACATTTTTTTTAAGGTATTCATACATATGTTGTGTTTTGGCATGTTATTGTAGCTTATATCTTAAAAATTTTATCATAATGACATTGGAAAGACCGTGGGGAGCAGCATTACTTACAGAATATCAGACTTTTTTTGGCATGTATTAGTAGTTGACATGGTTGGAACATAATAAATGGACAAAAAATTATTTTTGAAAAATTCATCATATACTGTATTTGCCAATTTATTTTCAATGTTAGTTTCGGCATTTATGGTTGCAGTTTTACCAAAATTTATGACTGTGACCGACTATGGTATTTGGCAACTATATTTGTTCTATATTTCTTATGTTGGTTTGTTCAGTTTTGGAATGACGGATGGAATTTATCTCCGTTATGCGGGGAAATATTTTGACGAATTGCCAAAAGTAAAATTTACCAGACAGTTACTGATATATTTTTGTTTTGAAGTTTGTGTGGCAATTTGTATTTTTGTTATAGTGAGTCAATTTGTTGTATTGGATTATGAGTGGGACATTCTTATTACCTTTTGCATCACAATGATTTTCCTGAATGCTGGGGGAATTCCAAACTATGCTTTGCAAATTACCGGGAAAATAGGAGCATATGCTATTTTAATTATTTCTGAACGTTTTGTGTATTTATTTTTGGTGGGTTGCGTTCTTTTTCTTGGAATAGACGGGTATAGACCTCTGCTGAAGGTAAATATGTTTTGTGGGATTTTTGCTTTCTTGTTTGGCGGTTATTTGACAAGACATTTGTTTACAGATCATAGCGAAACTTTTTCTAGTACTGTTCATGAGAGTTGGGAGAATGTGCGTGTAGGAAGTCAATTGCTTCTTGCTAATGTTGCAGGAATGCTTGTAATCGGAGTAATACGGTTTGCAATTTCTAAGGGGTGGTCTGTAGAAATGTTCGGAAAGATATCCTTGGCATTAAGTTTGTCTTTGTTTGCGTTATCTTTTGTAAATTCTGTGAGTATTGCTTTTTTCCCGATGTTGAAACGTATAGATGAGAAGGAAGCGGAAGTTTTGTATAACAAAATAAGTTGGGGATTAGGATTGTTGTTGCCAGTTTTATTATTAGCATATTACCCAATAAAATTTATTATGGGAGTGTGGATCCCTAAATATAGTGAAGCATTTATGTATATGGGAGTTTTGTTTCCTATATTTTTGTTTGAGAGCAGGTTATCATTGTTGGTTAATACATACTTGAAAGCGTTTAGGCAAGAAAATGCAATTATGAAAATTAATTTTGTGGTATTGGCTATTTCAATCATTTATTCTTTTGTAGGAATTATGTTTGTTAAACGATTAGATTTTATGGTATTTGGAATTTTTTTATTATTTGTTCTTAGATGTTGTTTGTCGGAATATGTTGTATCTAAAGTTATGCCGTTATTAGATTTTAGACCAAGCAGATTAATGATTGGGATATCCGTGCTTTTTGTTTTAGCCAATCAATTTTTGCCTTCGGATATATATTCATTTATTATCTGTGCAGGTATGGTAGTTGTCCTTTTGTTATTTAACAAGGCACGTTTAAAAGATGTGATTAGGAGAATTTTATGAAATTTGTTATTGTGTCTCCACGTCAAACAAATGGTGGCCCCATTGCTTTACATGCATTGTGCAAATGGTTGCAAGAACTTGGATATGATGCCAAAATATTTTATATTGGACCTTTTGATTATCGTGTCAAATATTTTTGGCTAAAATGGCTGTACTTCTGTTTGAAAGATTTTGTTAAGCTTTTTTTGAATTTTGTGGGTACGGAAAATTGGAAAAATAAGCAGGCATATCTTAATGGTTTTGTTCATGAGAGTGTAAAAGGGTGTAGACGGAAATGGCTGCCTTTTGTTGATGACAATACAGTGGTTGTTTATCCTGAAATTGTTTATGGAAATTTTTTGCATGCAAAAAATGTAGTGAGATGGTTTCTTTATTTTAACAGATATCCTAATGATAACGTATGGTATGGGGAAAAAGATATGTTTTGTGCTTATGGTGATATTTGCAGAGATTTTTCAATTACATCAGAATGGGATATTTTTTTTATAAGTTATTTTGATTTGGATTTTTATAAGCAGTATAATTTTGGCGAAAGGTATGGGACATGTTACATTATTCGTAAGGGACAAGATAGATGTGATTTACCTAAAAAGTTTAATGGCCCTATAATTGATAAATTACCAGAAAAAGATAAGGTGCGGATTTTTAATGAGTGTGAATACTGTGTCTCTTATGATATGTACACCGCTTATAGTCAGATTGCGGCAATGTGTGGATGTATATCGCTTAAAATTCCCGAACTCGGAAAGACAAAAAACGATTATTTGGATGACTACCCTAACTATTATGGGATTGCTTTTAGTTTTGATGAAATAGAACTTGAGTATGCAAGAAAAACAAGAGGGTTAGTGGTAGATTATTACAGGGAGATTAATCTGAGAAGCAAAAAAGAAACAGAATTATTTGTAGAGAAATGTAAAAGTCATTTTGGAGGTTTTAAATGATACCATTCAATGTACCCCCTTGTGTGGGGACGGAAGAAAAGTTTATCAAAGAAGTTATTGCCAGCCGTAAGATTTGCGGTGATGGGGCTTTTACAAAAAAATGTAACAAGTGGTTGGAAGACAAGTTCCACGCACAAAAAGTGCTTTTAACCACCAGCGGTACAACTGCTTTGGACATGGCTTTGCTGCTCTGTGATTTGCAACCTGGCGATGAAGTTATATTGCCAAGTTATACCTTTTCCAGTACAGCGACTGCGGCGGTTTTGGCAGGGGCAAAACTTGTGTTTGTGGATATCCGTCCTGATACAATGAATATTGATGAAAAGAAAATTGAAGCGGCGATTACTAATAAAACCAAAGTTATTATTGCTATGCATTATGCAGGTGTGGCTTGTGAAATGGATACCATTATGGCTATTGCAAGAAAACACAATTTATTGGTGGTGGAAGATGCGGCACAAGGAGTTATGAGTACCTATAAAGGCAAGGCATTAGGAACGATTGGCGATTTCGGGTGCTATTCTTTTCACGAAACGAAAAATTATTCTATGGGCGAAGGCGGTGCCATTGTTATCAACAATGCAAAGTATAATGAGCGGGCGGAAATTTTACGGGAAAAAGGAACTAACCGTTCCAAGTTTTTCCGTGGACAGGTGGACAAATATACTTGGGTTGATTTTGGTGATTCCTATTTGCCCTCAGAACTCAATGCGGCATATCTTTGGGCACAGTTGGAAAAGGCAGATGAAGTTAACGATTACCGGTTGAAATGTTGGAACAACTATTATGAAGCATTTAAACCGTTGATGGATGCAGGTAAAATTGCCTTGCCAGTTATTCCCAACGATTGTGTGCATAATGCCCATATGTTTTGGGTCAAGTTAAAAGATTTGGATGAGCGGACTAAGTTTATTGAGCATATGAAAGATAATGGGGTGCAATGTGTGTTCCATTATATTCCGTTGCACAGTGCTCCTGCTGGATTGAAGTTTGGCCGGTTTGATGGAGCAGATGAATTTACGACTAAAGAGAGTGAACGCTTGGTGCGTTTGCCTATGTATTATGGATTGACTGAAGAAGACCAAGAGAAAGTTATTGAGGCAGTGAAAAGTTTTTGAGATGAGGTGAAAATTATGATTATTAAATTAAAAAATATTGGAAAAATAAAAAGTGCAACAGTAGATATCAAAGGGATTACGGTGGTTGCAGGTGCAAATAATACAGGAAAAAGTACTATTGGTAAGGCATTGTATTCTGTAATGCATTCACTTTATAGGATTGACTATGTAGTACAACAATATCGTATCAATAATACATTAAATCCACTTAAGGGAATTGGATTTTATAATAAAATTTCGGACAAGATGAGAAGTATTGCGTTTAGTCGGAAATTGGCTCAAGATATTCTTGATAATGTTGATGTCAAGTCCCAAGATTGTAAGAAAGATGTTAGGGATATTTTGCTGAAAGCAGTCGGAGGGAATATAGAGATATTGACTGATTTTGATAATTATGTTGATGATATATATGAGAATTTAAAAATTGATGATGTTGAATTCAGAAATCATTGGTTTCAGAGAGTTTTTAATGAAGAGTTTGATGGACAAATGCAATGTTTGCTCGGAGATAAAGAGTGTGCTGTTGAATTGAAGGCAAGAGGTATTCCTATTGGAATCAAGTTTATTAATAATAAATTTGATTCAATAGAGAATTTGCAAATATTTGAAACTGAACCGATGTATATTGATACTCCTTTTGTCCTGCATAATTCAAAGGGAATTATGGATGGACCTGCAAGAGGTCATCGTCAGGTTTTACGAAACAGTTTGTTTCAAGTGGGGCAGGAAAATATTGGAAGAGACATACGTATTGAAAAAATGCTTGAAGATGTTTTGAGCAAGTTGACATTGATTTGTGGGGGTAATGTTACTCAAGAAGAACGTAAAGGGGAATTGGTTTATCGGGATGATAAAATGAATTTGCAGGTAGATAATTTATCCGCAGGACTTAAAACATTTGCAATTTTGAAGATATTGCTGCTTAATGGTACAGTTCAGTACAATGGAACAATCATTCTTGACGAGCCAGAAATACATTTGCATCCGGAATGGCAATTAAAGTTTGCAGAACTAATAGTTCTTTTGCAAAAAACTTTTAACTTGCATATTCTCTTGAATACGCATAGTCCGTATTTTCTAAATGCAATAGAGGCGTATTCTGAACACCATAAAATAGCAGATGTGTGTAAGTATTATTTGGCAGAGGACATTGATGGGTATGGTGTTATCAAAGATGTTACTGATAACACAAAAGTAATATATGAAAAACTTGTCCGTCCACTGCAGATTCTTGAGGATTTAGAAAATGAATAATTTGTGGAATTATAAAACATATAAGCAAAACAGATCAGATTTTCTTAAAACTTCCTATGACTCGAAAAATAATATATCTTTGTCAAATTCAAAGTATGATAACGTGGTTGATATGGATTCCGCAAAGGATTGGTATGCCAATAATGTTGACTCTAATTTTTCTAAATATTATTTATCTGTTGATGCTTTAAGCATAATCAATAATCAAGTGGTTTTTGTTGAGTTTAAGGATTGCGATGTTCGTAAGGAAAGAAAGAATATTTTGCAAAAGGTTCATGACAGTATCAGTTTGCACTGTAGTGTAACACGGGAAAGTGTTTTTGATGTTAGAAATTGTTATGATTTTATTCTTGTTTATAGGGAAAAGAAAAACTATAGTAAGGCATTCGGGGTAAAACAATTAACAATAGATATTCCGCAGGACGAGCATCCTATGAGGCGTTTTCAAAAATGGTTTTCATATAAGGCGGGTAACTGGGAAATGATTTTATTTGGGTTTCATGAACTTCAAGGAAAATTATTTAGGGGTGTTCATACTTATTCGGAAAGCCAATTTGCAAAGTTTTTAGTTGCAAATGGGATTACAGTATGATGGTTATTACAGCAGTGAAGGAGTTGTTTTGTGAATAGCAATTTTGTACTGAAAAAAGGGAATATTGAGATAAGACCAGTTAAATGGGAAGATACGGCGAATATTATTAAATGGCGTAACAGTACTGATATTCGCAGGAATTTTATTTGGCAAGGAACGCTCACAGAAGAAATACATGACCAATGGTTACATAGGGGGGGGTTATTCAGTGCATAATCTCAGCAAACTGTAACCCGGTTGGCATTATTTATTTGCAAAATATTGATTTTACGAACAAGACCGCAGAGTTGGGAATATTCATTGGAAAATCTGAATACAGGCATCAAGGGATTGGGAGTGTAGTTTTAAATCTATTTTTAGAAAAGATTTATTCTGCTTTGGAGTTGCAGAAAATATATTTGAAAGTTTTGTCGTTTAATGCGACTGCTTTAGAACTTTATAAACATGCTGGATTTGTTGTGGAGAAGATAGAACATAATGTAGTGTGTAAAAAAGGGGAATTTGTAGATGTAATCTATATGGCTAAATCTTGTTAGTCACATTATTTCATCTCAAATTCTTGAGGTGAAATAATGGACAAATTAGCAATTATTGGAGCATCATATTTGCAATTACCGCTAATTCGTAAGGCAAAAGAAATGGGTTTTGAAACGCATGTTTTTGCTTGGGCGGCTAATGATGTTGGCGAAAAAGAAGCTGATTTCTTTTATCCTATTAGTGTTGCGGAAAAAGATAAAATATTGGCAAAATGCGAAGAACTTGGTATTTGTGGGATATGTTCTATTGCATCTGATGTAGCAACCATTACTGTTAATTATGTTGCATGTAAATTGGGACTTGTTGGCAACAGTTTGGAAGTAACAGAAAAGAGTACTAATAAACATTTAATGAGAAATGCTTTTGAGAAAAATGGAGCCCCCAGCCCTAAAAGCATACTGGTTGATGGGAAAACTAATCTTGAGAATTTAATTTTGGAATATCCAATTATTGTAAAACCTACGGACAGAAGCGGCAGCCGAGGTATTATGAAATTAGGTTGTAAAGACGGGGTGAAGAATGCGGTTGAATGTGCTATTAAAGAAAGTTTTGATAAACATGCTTTGATAGAAGAATATGTTGATGGTGAGGAGTTTAGTGTAGAATGTATTTCTTACAAAGGTAAGCATACTTTTCTGGCAATAACAAAAAAATATACTACTGGAGCCCCGCATTTTATAGAAACAGGACATATGGAACCGGCAAATGTATCTGAAATAATTTTGAAAAAAGTTAAGACAATAGTTTTTCATGCATTGAATTCACTGGGAATTGAAAATGGTGCATCTCATTCTGAATTAAAAATTGATGAAAGTGACAATATTAAATTAATTGAAATTGCGGGCAGAATGGGCGGGGATTGCATTGGCAGCCATTTAGTTTATTATTCTACTGGAATTGATTTTGTTAAAGCGGTTATAGATGTAGCATGTGGAAAAGAACCTTGTTTGAAACAGTGCATTATTCCACAAAAAGTCGGAGTACAATTTATTATTGAAAAAGACGACTTAAAGAAATTAGAAAAAGTAAAGCAAGAAAATCGACTGATTGAATTGGTGGATTATCATCCGGAGAAAATTGGGAAGACGACAGATAGTTCTAATAGGGCGGGCTGTTTTGTGTATAGGATGTGATAAGAGATGAAAAAGATTTTTATTTTTGGGAATAATTATTTATCGGAAATCTTATGGTATTATCTTCAACAAGAAGGAAATAGGGTTGAGGGTTTTGTTTTAAATGAAAAATATGTTTCTCTTAATACCTATTCATTACCAGCCGATTTGTATTCAGTAGAGAATGTTGTAAATAAATATGGTGCGAAAAATATTTGCGTTTATCTGACAATTGGAAATACACAAATGAATGCTGTTAGAGAAAAGGTATATAATGGATTAAAAAAAAATGGGGTGGAAATACGTACTTATATTCATCCGTCAGCATGTATTGCTAAAAATGTTCAAATTGAAGAAGGGAGTATTATTCTTGAGAATGTTATATTACAACCATATGTTAGATTAGGGAAATGCAATATTGTATGGCAGGGTGTCAACATAAGTCATCATTGCATAATTGGTAATTATAATTATTTTGCTCCATCTGTTACTGTTGCAGGATGTTGTAAAATTGAGAATAAGAGTTTTTTTGGTGTTAATTCAACTTTAGTTGACCATGTTAATGTTGGAGATAGTTGTTTTCTGGCAGCAGGGGTTTGCGTGACTCATAATATGAAGGAAGATGCGGCGATAAGTTTTAATGGTCATAGTTGTGTTAATAAAAGCGGAACAGAGAAGTGCAGATTATATGAACAACGAAATAAGTAGGTTTTTAGAGAGGATGTTGGTTGGATGTATAGTGGATTTGAGTAAAGTTGATTAGATTGGGTTTTGATAAGGAGGAGGGAGGAGCTTTCAATGATTAAGGCGATAGATGCAGCGTTTTATTTTCAGTCAAAGGAATATGATACTTTTGTATGGCGTATGACTCCCCTGAAAATTCAAAAGTTGATTTATTATGCTCAGGCATTGAATTTAGTTCGATACGGGAGGAATTTGTTTTCTGAAAAATTTTATGCATGGGTTCATGGACCTGTTTGTAGGGAGGTATACGATTTCTATAAGGGTAAGGATTTTTGTAAGAACGATATTTTACCGATTAGGAGAATATGTTCTGATGTAAAGTATACTGAACAGGATGAGGAGGTGCTTCAGGCGGTATATAAAAACTTTGGTATGTTTAGTGGGGAACAATTAGAAAGTTTTACTCATCAGGAAGCACCTTGGGTTGAAGCAAGGGGCAATCTTAAAGCGTGGGAAGACGGTAATACCGAAATCACTACGGATAGCATTGCAAGATACTATTGCAGATGATAAAAAAGCTAATAATGTTAGTAAAAGAACTAATGGAAAAGAAGTTGTTGATTTGTGTATTGTGGGTGGGATCACGCACACTTTCAATTAAGTACATTTTATTTTGTAGAAAAGTTGTATCATGCGTAGCAATTATTGGAATATTGGACATATTAATTTTATTGTGTAATGAGGATGGGTGGTTGGGTAACTATGGTGTAATCTCTGATAATTGTATCCTTAAATACCCTGCTGATTTTATCAATTATATTGCAAGTAACGCTATAAGACTCGTTAAAAATTTTTTTCATTATGATGATGTCACAAAGTATAAGATGGTCAGCTCTCTTTTTGTATGGTATGGATCGATACTATTTTTTGTTCTTAGAATTCAAACAAGTATTTCGCAGGCATCCGTAAAGATAAGTAATTGGGGTGTAAAAACTGGCCTTTTGGTGTTGGTGGTTTTGTGTTTTTCTAGTGATTTTGTTATACCATTAATTTTTGATATTTGCTTTGTTGTTGCTATATTGGCGTTTTTAGTCGGTGCGTATGGCATTTTTGTTAGAATTAATCCGCAAAATTTGTTTGATCATGTTTTGGAGCAGGCATTTATAGAACGGAAGGTTATCTATCTATTTGTGAATAAGATCGGTAAAGGAATTTTGCCGGAATATTTTAAGGATAGATTAATACATACTACAACATCTGTATATCAGTGTCTTGTTTTTATAGTTGAAAAGGGCATGATGAATGTTTATGATGGTTGTAGTGAAAAGTGGCATAAGGAAGGATTAGTTTTTAATGATACAGATTTCAGACAATTTTTAAAATTTTCATTTTGTGAAGCGTTAGAATATTATAAGGTTAGTTTGCACGGACAAGTTTTATTAGTTAAGGCACTTTATTCGAAGGATAACTATGAAGCGGGAAATTGTGCTACAGAAAAGTTATTAAATTTATATCCAACTTGGAGTTTTTTGGAAAACAAGAGGCAGGACGTTCAAAAGGTTTACTTAGTCAGTTTGGTTGAAATTGCTTTAATTTTGAAAAATAAAGGGATTTTGCCTAAAGTGGTACTAAATAAATTGCAGGATTTGGAATTAGTATCAACTTTTAGGGCTCTTCATCAGTTTAAGTGGGTAAAAAACTAAAAAAACAATAGAAAACCATATTGGTCCTGCTATACTTGTAATAACCAGAAAACAAGAAAGTAGAGGTAGCCAATATGGTTAAGACAAGTATATTCAAAAAAATAGT
>JAZLLX010000116.1:0-19923 GCA_045598345.1 Acidaminococcaceae bacterium
GATTACATCAGCACAGGACAAAGCCACAAGATTAATTTTTGGCGATGCGGGTACGGCAAGTATAATAAGCACTATGGAATGTGATATGACCTTTGACATTAAATCTTATGGGGAACGGCATAGTGCTATAGTTCGTGAACATACAGGATTTCTGCAAATGGACGGCGGCGGAATTATGCAGTTCACATTGGAGGATGTACCGAAAAATATTGAAGAAATTTTATCTTTCGCCGGCTGCAATAAAGATAAAGTGGATTTGTATGCTTGCCATCAGGCAAATAAGTTGATACTAAATTCTTTGGCGGACATATTGCATATTTCGTATGACAAACTGCCGTTCACGGCTTCCCAAATTGGTAACACAAGTTCAGCATCAATACCTTTGGTGCTTGCACAGAATAAAGATAGGGCATTGAATAATGTTTTGTTGTGTGGGTTTGGTGTTGGCCTTGCTTGTGCATTGTGTTTGATTGATTTGTCTAAAACGGACATAAAGGATGTTATTTACTATGAGTAAAGTTCAATTTGATTTTACAAATGAAAATTTTGTTGTTACCGGTGCTTCGTCCGGTATGGGCAAACAGATTGCCATTGAACTTGCACAGGCAGGGGCAAAGGTGTTGGCTATTGCCCGAAGGGAAAATGAACTGTCGGCATTGCACAACCAATACTCTAATATTATTCCAGGCGTGACGGATGTTTGCGATTATTCCACAATGGAAAATGTAATCAATGACTTTGTTAAGCAGTACGGCAAACTTAATGGGGGTGTTCATGCGGCAGGGATTACAGGACTGACTCCGTTGCGGTCATACGATGAAAATGAAGTACAGCAAATTATAGATATAAGTTTTACCGCAGGCGCAAAATTTATGCAAATAACTTCAAAAAAGAAAAATAGTGCGGACGGAGCGTCTTTCGTATGGTTTTCCTCAGAGAGCGCGCGCGCTGTTGCTTCGGGGCTTTTTGCGTATGCAGGGACTAAGGCGGCTTGCGAAGTGGCGGCACGCACATTTGCCAAAGAATTGGCAAGCCGCAAAATTCGTGTTAATACCGTAAGCCCGGGATGGGTTAAAACCAATATGACTAAAGATTTGGGTGATACTCATAATATGGAAGAAATTGCCGAAGAAAGTTTATTTGGGTTTGGTGAAGTACAAGATGTAAGCGGTATGGTTTTGTTTTTGTTAAGTGATAGGGCAAAATGGATTACAGGGACTAATATTTCTGTTGCTGGAGGATTTGGAATTTAATGTGCAAGGCATATATTAAACAAATTGCATATTATGTTCCTGAAAAAGTGGAGGTTAATCCTCAAAACAGATTGACTAAAAAAACAGGCATCTTATCTCGTCATATTTGCGGTGAAAATGAAATTGCTTCTGATTTGGCAATCAAAGCATGCAAAAAACTGTTTGCCAAAGGCGTGGATAAGGCAAAGGTGGAATATCTTTTGTATTGCACACAGTCACCTGATTATTTTTTGCCCACCACCGCCTGTATTTTGCAGGACAAATTGGGATTGCCGGAAACTTGCGGTGCAATGGATTTTAATCTTGGGTGTTCCGGATATATTTATGGTTTAAGTTTGGCAAAGGGTTTGATTGAATCGGGACAGGTTAAAAATGTTTTGTTGATAACATCAGAAACATATAGTAAATATATCAATCCACAAGATAGCACGGTGAAACCATTGTTTGGTGATGGGGCAAGTGCCACATTTATTGAGACGGTTGACACGGATAAAGAAGGCATGAACGGCTTTGTTTTTGGCACTCGTGGAAGCGGTTATGACAAATTGATTGTCCCCGTTGGTGGTATGCGTAACAGGTTTGGCAGTACACCGTTACAAAATCAAGAAGATGCTTTTGGAGCAAAACGGACAAACTATGATTTATGTATGGACGGAGGGGCAATAACGGAATTTGCTATGGATGTAGTGCCTAATTGCGTTGAGCAGGTTTTGCGTAAGTCGGAATTACGGAAAAATGAGATAGATTATTATGTATTTCATCAGGCAAACAAGTTTATGCTTGAATATCTGCAACAAAGTTGTGGCTTGGCGAATGAACATTTTTGGAATGATGTTGCCAACTACGGCAACACAGTTTCCAGTTCCATACCCATTGCTTTATCTGATCTGCTGATTCGTAATCATAATTTTTCTTTGGATAAGGTTTTGCTTTGCGGATTTGGGGTTGGCTTGTCTTGGGGTGGATGTGTAGTTAAGTTAGGGGATTAGAAATTAGTAATCTAGTTAGATGTTCTAATGACTATATATTAGGTTTTAGATGTCAGGTTGTAGGAAAGTTCGTAATCAGCGGACAGGTTTTCTGCGTAATCCGCACCCCCAGTCGCTGAAAAAGTTAAAAGTTGTAAGTTAAAAATGAAAAATTATGGTAATATGTTCCGGTGATTATAGCAGGGAAGTTGGCAGAGTGAGATAGTTACCCTCTCCTTGGGGAGAGGGGCGGGGGTGTGGGGAAACATAGGATTACGCTGACGCTAATGAAAAGATAAGAACTTAAAACTTAAAGTTTATGAATGCTTCACATAAACAAAAACACCCGTCTGCCACTGTGTTCCTGTGGGCAGCCACCCTCTTTAGAAAGAGGGAAAAAAGTTTGCATTGTGCGGACTTTTTTATTTTAATCATAGGAACATATTACCATATTTGCTCTTTATTCTTTGTTCTTTGACATTTATTCTTGTCGGGGAGAGCGACCCCACCACCACACTTCGTGTGGTCCCCCGCCCCACGCCTGGGGCGGAAAAAGTTCGCATAACCTCGCACACCTAAAACCTGAAATATAATCACCGGAACATTTTACCATAACTTTAAGTTTTAAGTTTTTATCTTTTCATTAGCGACAGCGTAATTGCTCACCCCACCACCGCCAACACGCTCCCGTAGGCGGTCCCCCGCCTCTTTATGGGCGGACGAGGGTTTGCATTATGCGTTTTTTTGTTTTTGAAAAAAAGTCAAAAAAGCTCTTGACTTTTTGACTTTACGGGTGTATTATATGGTCAACAAAAGATGTTAGCACTCAAAAAAGAAGAGTGCTAACAAGAGAAAAAGCAAGAAGTGGTGCGGTGTTAGGGTGAGTATGGAAAAACTTGACGACAGAAAAAAGAAAATTCTGCAACTGATAATTGAAGATTACATCAACACGGCGGAGCCGGTGGGTTCCAGAAATTTGGCAAGAAAGTATAACCTTAAACTTTCCCCTGCCACCATCCGTAACGAGATGAGTGATTTGGAACTTTTGGGGTATTTGGAACAGCCACACACTTCTGCCGGAAGAATCCCCAGTGTGCAGGCCTACCGCCTTTATGTGGATGAGTTGAAACAAAATCCCGGTTCATTGACTAAAGACGATATAGAAATGATTATGAGTTCTTTCAATGACAGGCGGAGGAGCATTGACGATATTTTCAAAGCCACGGCAAAAATTCTTTCCCGTATGACAAAAAATGTGTCCATGGTTTTGGCAGACCAGGACGATTCGGCAATTTTCCGCTATATCAAGTTCCTGCCCTTGAATGAAAATCAGGCCATTTTGGTTTTGGTGACGGACAACGGACATGTGGATAATCTGACGGTGAACATTCCACAGGGGATGGAAACAAGGGAACTGGATTATCTTGCCAACCGGGTCAGCAAACTTCTGGCAGGGCATCCCTTAAGCGATATTAATGAGGATTTGCTGGGTTGGGTGCAGATGAATGTGGAGGAAGACAGGGTACTGTTTGCGGCATTGCTCAACACCATCCGGCGGATGGGGAAAACCCATACCAAGAAAAAGGTGTTCCTGGGCGGCACCAAGCAACTTTTGAACCAGCCGGAGTTTCAGGATGTGGAACGGGTGAAAGGGCTTTTGGGAATACTGGATGAGGAAAGGGTTGTCCGGGATTTGCTGGATGCGGGCGAGGACAGCGGGCTTCGGGTGACCATAGGCAGTGAAAACAAGTTCACGGGGATTCAGGATTGCAGTATGGTGCGTGCCACTTACCGGCTTAACGGGCATGTGGTGGGAACAATGGCGGTGCTGGGACCAACGAGGATGGAATATAATAAAGTTATAAGTGTTATGAATTATCTACACAGATATTTGCAATCAATTTTTGCGGCAGAGAATTTGCCCATGCTGATTAGAGAGGAGGAATGAAAGTGGCAGAGGATAGGGATCAGGAATTAGGAATTAGGGATCAGGATGAAAGGGATCAGGGGTCAGGGATCAGGGATCAGGGGTCAGAGGAATCAGGAATTAGGGATCAGGAATCAGGGGTTGAGGGTGAAAGGATGAAGGATGAAGGGGTTAAGGATGAAGAGGTGAAAGAGGTTGATGAGAAGGATGCTAAGATAGGGGAGTTGGAGAAGAAACTGGCGGATGCGGAAGACCAGTTGTTGCGGACGAGGGCAGAGTTTGCCAATTACAAGCGGCGTACAACGGAGGAAACCATACGGCTGGGAACTTACACAACTTGCCAGGTGGTGGAAAAATTCTTAAAGGTGCTGGACAATTTTGAAAGGGCGGAGGCAGCCTTGACGGAAAATACGGATAAGGCGTTGGCGGACGGATTGCAGAAAATCCGTAAGCAGTTTGAAGAAACCTTGAAAAAATTGGATGTGGAGGAAATCAAGGCACTGAATGAAAAGTTTGACCCCAATTTGCACGAAGCGGTAATGCGGGGGGAAAACCCGGAGATGGAGGAAGACATGATTGATCAGGTCTTTGAAAAGGGTTATAAGATTAGGGAAAATGTTATCCGGCACAGCAAAGTGCGGGTAATCTCAAAATAATAATTTGTTAAAAAATTTTAAGGAGGATAAGAAAATGAGTAAAGTTATCGGTATTGACTTGGGTACTACGAACAGCGTTGTATCTGTAATTGAGGGTGGTGAACCCACAGTTATCACTAATCAGGAAGGCAGCCGTCTGACCCCTTCTGTGGTTGGTTTCAGCAAGAGCGGCGAGCGTTTGGTCGGCCAGTTGGCAAAGCGTCAGGCGGTTTCCAATCCTGACCGTACCATCAGTTCCATCAAGCGTCAGATGGGTACCAAATACAAGGTTGGTATTGACGGCAAGGACTACAGCCCGGAGGAAATTTCTGCCATGATTTTGCAGAAACTGAAAGGGGATGCGGAGACCTATTTGGGCGAAAAGATTACCCAGGCGGTTATCACTGTTCCTGCATATTTCAGCGACAGCCAACGTCAGGCAACAAAGGATGCGGGCAAGATTGCCGGTCTTGAGGTTTTGCGTATTATCAACGAACCTACGGCGGCGGCGCTGGCTTATGGTATTGACAAGGGCGAAGACCACACGGTTCTGGTTTATGACTTGGGCGGCGGCACATTTGATGTGTCCATTTTGGAAATGGGTGACGGCGTGTTTGAAGTTAAGGCAACCAACGGTGATACCCACTTGGGCGGTGATGACTTTGACCAAAAGATTATGGACTGGATGGTGGCCGAGTTCAAAAAGGCGGAGGGCATTGACCTGAGCAAGGACAAGATGGCAATGCAGCGTTTGCGTGAGGCCGCTGAAAAGGCAAAGATTGAATTGAGCGGCGTTATGACCACTAATATTAACCTGCCTTTTATCACTGCCGGCAGTGACGGCCCGAAACATTTGGATATGGATTTGAGCCGTGCCAAGTTTGAAGAAATGACTGCGGAACTGGTGGAACGCACCATGGGACCGACCCGTCAGGCAATGAAGGATGCGGGTATGAGCGCTAATGATATTAACAAGATTTTGTTGGTGGGCGGTTCCAGCCGTATTCCTGCGGTTCAGGAAGCAATTAAGAAAATTATCGGCAAAGAACCTACTCACGGTATCAACCCGGACGAGTGTGTAGCCATCGGCGCCGCTATTCAGGCAGGCGTTTTGGCAGGCGATGTGAAAGATGTATTGTTGTTGGATGTAACCCCGTTGTCCTTGGGTATTGAAACATTGGGCGGTGTGTTCACCAAGATTATTGAACGCAACACCACCATTCCCACCAACCGCAAGCAGGTGTTCAGTACTGCGGCAGATAACCAGCCCAGCGTAGATATTCACGTATTGCAGGGCGAACGTGATATGGCGGCGGACAACAAGACCTTGGGGCGTTTTGAATTGGGCGGCATTCCTGCGGCCCCCCGTGGCGTTCCTAAGATTGAGGTTTCCTTTGATATTGATGCCAACGGTATCGTAAATGTTTCCGCAAAGGACTTGGGTACCGGCAAGGAACAAAAGATTACCATCACTTCCAGCGGTTCATTGGACAAGGATGAAGTTGACCGTATGGTGAAGGAAGCGGAGGCAAATGCGGAAGCGGACAAGAAACGCAAGGAAGGTGTGGAAGTCCGCAATCAGGCAGATTCCCTGTGCTACCAGGCGGAAAAGACCATTAAAGATATGGAAGGCAAGGGCAAGGATGATTTGATTGCCAAGGTTAAGGCCGCAGTAGATACTTTGAAAGAATCTATGAAAGGCGAAGATTTGGAAAAGATTAAGAAAGACAGCGAAGCATTGACAAAACCGTTGTATGAATTGAGCGCAGAACTCTATAAAGAGAGTGAAGCGGCCAAGAATGCAGGCGGTGCAGGTGCGGCGGGTGCTGATGCAGGTGCCGGTGCAAAGAAGGATGACGATGTTGTTGATGCGGAAGTTGTGGATGACGACAAGAAAAAATAATTCTTGGGAGTTAGAAGTTGGCTAAGAGAGATTATTATGAAGTCCTGGGTGTGCCGAAAACAGCCACCCAGGACGAGTTAAAAAAAGCATACCGCAAACTTGCACGGCAATATCATCCCGACTTGCACAAGGATGACCCTGACTGTGCGGAAAAGTTCAAAGAGTGCAGTGAGGCCTACAGCGTTCTGAGCGATGAGCAGAAGCGTGCCCAGTATGACCAGTTCGGTCATGCGGCTTTTGAAAATGGCGGAGCAGGAGGCAATCCCTTCGGCGGCTTTGGCGGTTTTGAGGGTTTCGGTCAGGGCGGAGCCGGTATGGAAGATATTTTTGATATGTTCTTCGGCGGCCAGGGCAGAGGCGGCGGACGACGGGCGCAACGAGGCCCGCAACGGGGTAATGATATGCGTTTTGACATGGAAATTACCTTTGAAGATGCGGCCTTCGGCGTGGAACGGGATATCAATGTCTATCGTAACGAGCAATGCGGCCATTGTCATGGCAGCGGGGCGGAACCGGGCAGCAAGGTGGAGACCTGCCCTGATTGTCACGGCAGCGGTACGGTGCGGTTCACGCAAAACACCATGTTCGGTCAGATGGTTAATGAGCGGTCCTGCGGCAAATGCGGCGGTACGGGGAAGATTATTCATGACAAATGCCATACCTGCGGCGGCCGGGGTACGGAGAAGAAAAACCGCAAACTGAAGGTGAAAATTCCTGCCGGCGTGGATAATGGCTCCCGTCTTAGAGTTGCTAATGAAGGCGAAGCGGGGAGTATGGGTGGGCCTAACGGAGATTTATATGTTTATCTCTTTGTCAAGCCCCACAAGTTCTTCCAACGGGACGGTACCACAGTTGTTTGCGAAGTTCCCATCAATATTGTTCAGGCAACATTGGGGGCGGAAATTGAAATTCCCACTTTGGACGGCAAGGTAATTATGAAGGTGCCGGAGGGCACCCAGCCGGGTAAAGTGTTGCGTATCAAAGGGAAAGGTATTCCTTCCTTGCGTGGTGGCGGCAGGGGCGACCAGTTTGTGAAGATTAAAGTGGTTATCCCCACCAAACTTACGGAAAAACAGAAAGAGCAACTGCGTAAATTCGGGGAAATCAGCAAGGACAACATCAATCCTGAAGAAAAAGGTTTCTTTGACAAAGTGAAGGACTTGTTCAAATAGTTTCACACAAAAAATAAAACTGTCTGCAACAGCAGGCAGTTTTATTTTTTACTAAAATGTGGTATAATACGAAAATATATGGTGTGGTATGGAATGATAAAAGGAGGTGTGGTTGTAATGATTGTATATTCTATTCCGGATTCTGCCATTGTCAGGTATTTGAACATTTTGACTCTTCGGGCATTCAGAGATCACAAAGAATGGTTTTATGATGATTTCATTATAGAAACTGCTTACGGATGTCCTTTATTTTCGCCATGGAACGGTAATCGTAGCACGATTGAATCTTTGGGAAGAGTTTGTTTAAATGATATTGCAAATGTGTATAACGTTTATGGGCAATTTGGTATTGAATATCGTTTGACTTTTACTAACTTTTTACTTAGGACGGAACATCTGTATGATACTGTCGGTAATGCGCTTGCACGACTGCTAAATGAAAAAGGTGGTTATGTTACGTTGAGCATTCCTTTGATGGAAAATCATATTAAGACGAATTATCCTAATCTGAAGATTTGCTGGAGTGTTACAACGGAATATGAAAATGGTGTAAAATCTATTAATGAAAAACTTAATAATGATATGATTGTAATTTTGCCAATAGAGTACAACAATGATGAAAAGATAATAGATGAATTGGTTCATTTGGAGAATGTTGAAATACTTGTTAATGAAGATTGTATTGATGGTTGTCCGAGGAGGAGAGAACATTTTGCAAGAGCTAATAAAATACATTTACTTGAAAAGTTTGTAGATGACGTAGATGAAAAATGTTTTTTTGATCCCAAAATGGCTTTTTGGGGATTGCCATCAACAAGGGTTGTTCATAAGGACATGATGCAGAAATATGTAGATAGGGGAATTACGCATTTTAAAATAGCTGGACGGCAAGATGATAGATTTGTTTATATTTCTTATCTTGAATACCTTGTCTTGCCAGAGTGTAAGGATCTTTTTACGGATTATTTGAAAGAGAATGGATTGGACTACCCCTCAAAGTTTAAGGAAATGGAGGAGGAAAAATGAAAAAGATTATTTTAACTTTGGCATTGATGCTGACTTTTGCAGTATCGGCATGGGCGGGGGCTCCTGCCAAATATGCGGTGTTCACCACCAATATGGGTGTGTTTGAGGTGAAACTGGCGACTGAGGAAGCGCCGGGAACGGTGAAGAACTTTGTGAACCTTGTCAATAAGGGTTTCTACAATGGTTTGATTTTCCACCGCGTTATTGATAATTTTATGATTCAGGGTGGTTGTCCCCGTGGTGATGGTACCGGCGGCCCGGGTTACAGGATTCGTGATGAAATAAATCCGAAACTGAAACACGACAGGGCAGGTGTTTTGAGTATGGCTAATGCCGGCCCTAACACCGGCGGCAGCCAGTTTTTTATTACGCTTGCACCAACCCCTTGGCTGGATGGCAAGCATGCCATTTTCGGCAAGGTTTCCAAAGGTATGGAAGTGGTTAAGAAAATTGGCAAGAGTGATACGGATTTTCAGGACCGGCCTTTGAAAAAAGTTGTGATTGAAACAATTAAGATTGTTGACAAATGATAATTTATTTTGACAATGCTCAAAATAAAATTTCCATTGCCACGCAGATTGAAGAAAAAATTTTGTCGGGCTTGAATATGGTGGCAGAGCAACACGAACTGCCGCCCAAGACGGAGGTAAGTGTTACTTTGGTGACTGATGATGAAATTCATCAGTTGAACAAGCAGTACCGCAATGTGGACAGGCCTACGGATGTTTTGAGTTTTGCCCTTGACGAAGGGGAGGAGCCGGAGTTGTTGGACGCGCCGGAGGAACATCTTTTGGGTGATATAATCATCAGTGCGGAAATAGCACAAAGGCAGGGGGAAGAGTTCGGTCACGGCCTAGAACGGGAAATAGTTTATTTGTCGGTACATGGCCTGCTGCATCTTTTGGGGTACGACCACATGCAAGAAGAAGACAAAAAAATTATGCGTGCCAAAGAGGAAGAGGCAATGAAGGCGATTGATTTGGGTGAGGACAAGTTTAAGAATAATGCGTAATTCGCAATGCGTAATGCGGAATTATGGTAAAATGTTCCTGTGATTAGATTTTGGGTTTCAGGTGTGCGGGGTTATGCGAACCCTCGTCCGCACCTAAAGGGGCGGGGAACCGCCTACGGGAGCGTGTTGGCGGTGGTGGGGTGAGCAATTAAGTTGTCGCTTTCTGTTGAAGATATGAAATGTGCGTACTTTCCCCACACTCTTTAATTCCCTCTCCCCAAGGAGAGGGTCAGTCAGCATTAAGCGGACTTTCCCTGAATCCTAATTTATAAATCCTTTACCTTCGTTTTAATCAATGGAACATCTTACCACAGTTTTAAGCTTTAAGTTTTTAATTTTTCATTTTCAGCAGGGTGTAAATATGACAGAAGCAGACAAAGAATTTCATAGTGGTTATGTGGCGATTTTAGGGAAGCCCAATGTGGGAAAATCCACATTGATGAATAATTTGGTTGGGGAAAAGATTGCCATTATGAGTGCAAAGGCCCAAACAACCCGTAACCGGATTATGTCCATATTGAATACGGATAGGGCACAGATTATTTTTCTTGACACACCGGGCATTCACAAGCCCCATCATAAATTGGGCAATTACATGGTAAAGACCGCATTGGACACATTGAAAGATGTGGATGTGGTGCTTTTTGTCGTGGATGTGGCGGAAAAACGCAAGGCAGACGAGGATGATGTTTTAGAAGTTCTGCGTAAGGCAAAACAACCGGTGATTCTGGTTCTCAACAAGATTGATTTGTTAAAATCACAGGCAGAAATATTACGCCTTATTGACACATACAGTAAAGAATTTCCTTTTGTGGCAGTGGTACCTTTGAGCGCATTGCAGGACAAGGAGTTAAATGGGTTAGTCCAAGAAATAGAGAAGTATTTGCCTGTGGGACCGCATTATTTTGACGAGGACGTACTCACCGACCAGGCGGAGCGGGTTATAGCGGGGGAAATGATTAGGGAGAAAATTCTAATTTCCACCCGGGACGAGGTACCCCATTCCGTGGCGGTGGAAGTGAACGATTTTAAGGAACGGGATAATGACACGGTATATATTCGTGCTACAATCTATGTGGAACGGGAGTCGCAGAAAGGTATTCTCATTGGTACCAAGGGCAGTATGCTGAAAAAGATAGGTCAGTTGGCAAGACAGGATATTGAAAATTTGTTAAATACCAAAGTGTTTATAGAATTGTGGGTCAAGGTGCGTCAGGACTGGCGTAATAGTTCCTCTGCATTGAAAGATTTCGGTTACAGAGAATGAGGGAAAGTTTCACTGACGAGGGCATAATTTTACGGGTGGAAGAGCGGGGCGTGGCAGACAAATATGTGACCTGCTTTACCAAAAATCATGGCAGGGTGCGTTTTGTCGCTTTCGGCGCAAAGTATCACAAGTCCGCCGGCGGCAGAATTTTGCAGGTGCTGACAAAGGTTAATATAGAGTTTGTGCCGGGCAAAATTATTGATAAACTAATCAATGTGGAACTGGCAGAACTGCCACAAAAATTGGATTTTACCCAACTTGCCTATGGGGCGGTGCTGGCGGAAGTGACGGATTTGTTCACGGTTGACCACCAGTCGGACGAAGAGGTTTATGAACATCTTTTGGCGGCGTTGGCACTTTTGACGAAAAAATTGCCCCGGGTAGTGGTGCTGGCCTATTGCGTAAAACTTTTGGCAAGCACGGGTTTCAATCCACGGCTTGGCGAATGTTGTCAGTGCAATAAGCCGTTAGATAAAGATGAAGATGTTTTTTTCAGTTTGAGATACGGCGGTGTCCTTTGTGCAAATTGTCACGAAGAAAAGGATTTTCCGCTTAATACAGAAATTTTAGAGTTCTACGAAAAATTTTTGTCAATGGATTTGCAGGAGCCGCAACCATTGGAGATTAAAGGTTCCCAGTTAATGCAACTGGAAAAAATCGTGTCCGAGTTTATTCTTTTTCAAGTGGACAAACCACTGAAAAGTTTAAGATATTTAAGCCAGGTTGGCTTGTAAAACAGGAAGGAGCAAAAATGGATTTTCAAACAATGATTTTGAAATTGCAAAACTTTTGGGCGCAACAAAATTGTATTTTGAGCGAGCCCTATGATGTGGAAAAGGGTGCAGGAACTATGAACCCTTCAACTTTTCTCAGGGTGTTGGGACCGGAACCCTGGCGTGTGGCCTATGTGGAGCCAAGCCGCCGTCCGGCGGACGGGCGTTACGGTGACAATCCCAACAGGTTGTATCAGCATCATCAATTTCAAGTTATCATAAAACCCAGTCCGGAAAATATTCAGGAATTGTATTTGGCAAGTTTGGCGGAATTGGGAATCAAGGCGGAAGACCATGATATCCGTTTCGTAGAGGATAACTGGGAATCTCCCACATTAGGCGCATGGGGACTTGGCTGGGAAGTATGGCTGGACGGTATGGAAATTACCCAGTTCACCTATTTCCAACAGGTGGGCAGTTTGGATGTTAAACCGGTGGCTGTGGAAATCACCTACGGTCTGGAGCGTCTGGCTATGTATATTCAGGGTGTGGAAAATGTGTATGATGTGCAATGGGTGGGAGATTTCACCTATGGCGATGTGTTCCATACTAACGAGGTGGAGAATTCCTACTATAATTTTGAAATTGCGGACACGGATTTGCTCTTTGATTTGTTCAACAAATACGAAGCGGAGGCAAAACGGGTTATCGCTTTGGGGTATGTGCGTCCGGCCTACGATTATGTTTTGAAATGCTCCCATACTTTCAATCTTTTGGACAGCAGGGGGGCAATTTCCGTAAATGAACGGACTGCTTATATTGGCAGGGTGCGTGCTATGGCCCGTCTGTGTGCCACCGCTTATGTGGAACAGCGGGAGAAACTTGGCTTCCCCATGCTGAAGAAAGGGGGAAAATAATGATGGAAAGATTGTTGTTGGAAATCGGTACAGAAGAAATCCCGGCTAATTTTATGAAGGGAATTCTTGCCCAACTGAAGGATTTGGGCGAAAAGAAACTTACGGAATTGCGTATTCCTTTTGAAAGTGTGAAGGTTTATGGCACTCCCCGCCGTATGACTTTTATTGCTGAAGGGGTGGCGGAAACACAGGCGGACAGCAATGTTGAGGCCAAGGGCCCCAGCGTTAAGATTGCTTTCAAAGACGGCCAGCCCACCAAAGCGGCAGAGGGCTTTGCCCGTGGTCAGGGTGTGGATGTGAAGGATTTGGAAGTCCGTGGCGAATATGTTTTTGCCGTCAAGCATTTGGCGGGACAGAAGGTGGAGGAACTTTTGCCGGCGGCATTAACGGAGATTATTAACGGTCTTAGTTTCCCCAAAAATATGCGTTGGGCAGACCATGAAATCCGTTTTGTGCGTCCTGTGCATTGGCTGGTGGCTTTGTACGGTACGAAGGTTGTGCCTTTGCAATTTGCTGATGTAAAATCTGATAATAAGACCCGTGGCCACCGTTTCCTGACCAACGATGAACTGACTCCGATTCCTTCTGCACTTGACTATGAAAAGTTTATGGAAAAACTTTTCGTTATGGTTGACCAGGATGCCCGCAAGGCGCTTATCCGTAAGCAGGTTGAGGAACTGGCGGAGAAGGAGGGCGGCCATGCGGAAATTAAGGAAGATTTGCTGGAAGAAGTAAATTACCTTGTAGAATGGCCTACTGCTCTTTGCGGTAAGTTTGAGGACAGATTTTTGGCATTGCCCAAAGAGTGCATTATTACGCCTATGCGGGAACATCAACGTTATTTCCCCGTGTTGAAGGAAGACGGCAGTTTGCTGAACAAGTTTATTACCGTCCGCAACGGGGGTGAAAAGTCCCTGGAAGTGGTTGCACACGGCAACGAAAGGGTATTGCGTGCCCGCATGAGTGATGCGGAGTTCTTCTTCAAGGAAGACAGAAAACATCCTTTGGCAGACCGTTTGACCAAGTTGGAAACAGTTTCCTTCCAAGAAGGTTTGGGCAATATGCGTGACAAATCTGAGCGTTTGGTGAAAGCGGCGGCCTTGTTGGCAAAGGAATTGAACAGTAAGGCGGATAAGGCCAAACTGGAACGGACGGCTCTCTTGTGCAAAGCAGATTTAGTCACCGGTATGGTGGTGGAGTTCACCGAATTGCAAGGCGTAATGGGTCGTGAATATGCAAAGTTGGACGGCGAAGCACCGGAAGTTTCTTTAGGAATTTTTGAACATTATCTGCCCCGTTTTGCCGGGGATGTATTGCCGGCTTCGGACATTGGCAGAGTGGTAGGTGTGGCAGACAAAATGGATAATATTATAGCCACCTTCAGCCGTGGTTTGGCACCTACGGGCAGCCAGGATCCCTATGCGTTGCGACGTCAGGCACTTGGGGTTATCAATATTGTTATTGACGGAAATTATCACTTTAGTTTACGTAAAGTTTTAGCAGGAATAGCGGATTTGTTGAATATTCCGGCAGAAAAGAAAACAGCAGAACTTTTCCAGCAAATTGTTGAATTCATCAAACAACGGTTGAAGAACATGATGATTGACCAGGGCATCCGTTACGATGTGGTGGATGCTGTTCTGGCGGAGCAAAAGAACGATGATTTGGTTGACTTGTACAAGCGTGCTTTGGCTTTGAATAGGTTTGTAGGCACGAAAGAGGCGGAAGAACTGATTCAGGCGGCAACTCGTGTTAATAATCTTTGCAAGAAGATTGAAACGGAAACCGCCATTAACGAAGCGCTTTTCCAAAAGGATGCGGAACGGGATTTGTACAAGACGACTGTTTCCTTGAATAAGGAAATTCTGCCGTTGGCTGTCAAATATGAGTATGGTGCAGTGCTGACCAAAGCGGTGCAATTGGTTCCTGCCATTAACAAGTTCTTTGAAGACGTAATGGTTATGGATGAGGATGTGAATGTGAAGAACAACCGGCTGGCACTTTTGGCGGCCGCCCAGGACATCACCAACGGAGTGGGGGACTTGAGTTTCATCGTCCAATAATAGTTATATTTAATGTATACAAATTATGTTCTTGCTATTACCACAATATGTGGTATAATAAGATAAAGAAAAACCCGTAATTTTTTAAGAAAGAAGAGGTGTCAAGTATGACAAAGAAAATGCAACAATTACTACTTGTCTTTGCTGTAGGCGTAGTAATTTGGTTTCTCCCCATTCCCAGTGGCGTGAAACCTGAGGCCTGGCATTTGTTTGCTATTTTCGTAGCAACGATTGTTGGCTTTATTCTCCATCCGCTGCCCATTGGCGCGATTGCAATTATTGCGGCCGCTTTGTCCGGCTTTTTGAAAGTTTTGAAACCGGCAGAAGCGTTGAAGGGCTATGGCGATGCTACCATCTGGCTCATCGTTTCGGCATATTTGTTTGCTTTGGGCTTCGTTAAGACCGGCCTTGGTAAGCGTATCGCTTACAATATCATGGCCGCCATTGGCGACAGTTCCCTGAAACTGGGCTATGCTATGGCATTGTCCGATTTGGTGGTTTCCCCTGCAACACCGTCCAATACGGCCCGTGCAGGCGGCATTCTGTTCCCGATCGTTAAATCCCTGGCAGTAGCATTCAAATCCGAACCGGGCGACACAGCACGTAAGATCGGTTCTTACCTGATGAGCAGTTCTTTCCAAGTTAACTGTATCACCAGTTCCATGTTCATTACCGCTGTTGCTCCTAACGCTTTGGCAGTATCCTTGGCAGCAAAAGCAACGGGTATGGAAATCAGCTGGGCCCAATGGGCTATGGCCTGCATCGTTCCCGGCTTGCTTTGCGTGGCTTTGGCCCCGCTGGTTGTTTATACCATTTATCCCCCTGAAATCAAACACACTCCCGAAGCAAAAGAGATTGCCAACAACGAGTTGAAGGCAATGGGCAAGATGTCCAAAGCGGAAAAGATCGTTCTGTTCGTATTCCTGCTGTCCTTGGCTCTGTGGGCAACCGCATCCTTCACCAAACTCAATGCAACCATGATTGCAATGGTTGGCGTAGGCATCATGCTTGTTGGCGGTGCGATTGAATGGGATGACGTTATTTCCCAAAAAGGTGCATGGGATACCTTGATTTGGATGGGTACTCTGATGGCATTGGCTTCCGGCCTGAACAAACTTGGTCTGATCAAATGGTTTGCTAATTTGGTTGCAGGTTATTTGACCGGCTACAGCTGGGTAATGGCATTGGGCATCCTCATCGTTGTTTATATGTGGTCCCATTATGCATTTGCATCCCTGTCCGCCCACGTGGCAGCAATGTTCCAGGCATTCGTAGCCGTAGCAGTTGGTGCTGGCGCACCTCCTTTCTTGGCTATTATGAGCTTGGCCTGCCTGACCGGTTTGCAAGGCAGTTTGACCCACTATGCAACCGGCCCGGCTCCTATTTACTTCGGTGCCGGCTATGTCAGCCAAAATGATTGGTGGAAGATTGGTTTCATTATGTCCGTAATCAACGTTGCCATTTTCATCTTCATTGGCAGTATGTGGTGGAAAGTTTTAGGTTATTGGTAAGCAACAACTTAAACATAATTAAAAGACCCTGCTCATTGGAGCAGGGCCTTTTTTATGTCCTGGTATTGTTGCGAGTAGTAGGCGCCGATTTGCGGCTCGGGGAAGGTGAAGGGATTTTCACTGACCGCAATGATGGGCGGGGCCTGCAGGCGTTTGGCAACCGACAGTCCCCGGTAAGCGTTGTACCAATGTTCTAAATCATTGATAAATGCGGAAGGTTCTTTTTTGAAAATAATATCCAAAATGCCGCTGCGGCAACCTAATTTTTCTTCCAAAACACCATCCTGATACCATTGGATTATTTTTGTAGGTGTGGTACTGCTTGTGAAAGCATTGAAAAGATAATCGTGATAAGGATAGTACAGAGGGTCGCCGCCATTGCCGACGGTCTGCTCCTCTGACAATTCCGCACTGGGACGGATTTGGAAAGCCGCTTCGGGAATAACCTGTGATTTGTAAATTTGTTCGTTAAGATAACGCCCCAATTCATAAACCTGGTATTTCCACAAATCCCCGATAACGGAAAGCACCCCGGTCAGGTCACCGTAAAAGGTGGCATAGCCCACGGTCAGTTCCGCTTTGTTGCTGTTGCAGCTGACGGCGGCATCATTGGCTGCGGCTACTGCCGCCAAAATACGGGCGCCCCGTTCCCTTGCCTGGATATTTTCCAAAGTCAGGCCGGAACAAGTTAATTTGTTGTCAGTTAAAATTGTTTGCAGTTCCTGCACCCCTTGCGTAATAGGAATGACATGGTATCCGCAATCCAAATTGTGGGCAATACTGCCGGCGATTTTTTGGGTAATTTCAGAATTGTACTTGCAGGGCATATTGACGGCAACAACATTTTCAGCACCTAAAATTTGGCAGTAGAGGGCGGCAACCACCGCACTGTCAATGCCGCCGGAAAGACCAAGCACGATTTTTTTGATGCCCGCAAGATGGAAAAATTCCTTGGCACCAAAACACAATTGTTTATAAATAAAATCACTACCTTTAGGAATCGGTGCGGGGGGCAGGGAAAGTTTAATGTCGCCGCTCAAAGTTTCCAGTTCCACAGTGAGGAAATCTTCCCTGAATGCCCTTGCCCTTATGACGGCGTGACCACGGTTGTTGAGAATGGCGGAACTGCCGGAAGACACCTTGATAATTTTGCCGAGAACGGAAATGCCCAAAGATTTAGGTTGAATCCTGTAGCCGCAAAAATCATAGTCGTCCGTAAAAATAATTTGCAGACGATTTTTTACAAGTTGCTGCAAACGGATGCGGTAATTGGCCGCATCTCTGCGAAAATCGGTTTGGTTTTCCAATGTTCCCAAGTCCTTCCCTGTGAGCGCATCACTGGGGAAAAGGAGGATGTTGGCATTGGCTTTATAGGCCTGCTCGGCGAAGGATAAAATCCTTTTGTAATTTTCTGCCAAATTGCAGGGCTGCACATAGGGTTGTGCAATACAAATTTTTACAATCATAGTATTTCCTTTTTCTTCGGATATGTTGTATAATGTATTATACCACAAGAAGAAAAAAAATTAAATAAGGAGAGAAAATGCTTTACAAATCAAGTAGAGGCGCGGAAGGACTTTTGACTTCTGCCCATGCAATCAAAATGGGATTGGCGGGGGACGGGGGACTGTATATCCCGGCCCGGATACCTAAACTGTCGCAGGAAGATATTCAGGATATGCTGAATATGGATTATCAGACAATGGCGGTAAAAATCTTGAAAGAGTTCTTAACGGACTATTCCTATTTGGAATTGGTGTCCGTAACCCAGGCGGCCTATGCGGAAAAGAAATTTGGTGCAAAGCCGGTACGCCTGCAAGGATTAAGTAATTCCACCGGTGTGTATGAACTGTGGCACGGCCCCACCTGTGCCTTTAAAGATATGGCTTTGCAACTGATGCCACAACTTTTGGTACGGGCTGTGGAAAAGACCGGTGAGAACAAAAAGGTTGTGATTCTGGTTGCCACCAGCGGTGACACGGGCAAGGCGGCGCTGGAAGGATTTAAGAATGTCCCCGGAACGGAGATTATTGTCTTTTATCCCGATGAGGGGGTGAGCCCCACCCAGCAACTGCAAATGGTTACCACAGAAGGGGACAATGTAAAGGTCTTTGGCATTCAGGGCAATTTTGACGATGCCCAGAGAGCAGTCAAGAAACTTTTTACAGATAATGATTTTGCCAAAGAATTGGTGGGGCAGGGCTTTATGCTCAGCAGTGCCAACAGCATTAACTGGGGACGCTTGGTGCCGCAGATTGTCTATTATTTCAGCGCCTATTGTGACAGTGTGAAAAATGAGAATATTCAATTTGGGGATATGGTGGATTTTGCCGTACCCACGGGAAATTTCGGTGATATCCTGGCCGGATACTATGCCAAGGAAATGGGCTTGCCCGTTCACAAATTGATTTGTGCCAGCAACAGTAACGATGTGCTGACAGAGTTCATTAACACGGGTGTGTATAACAGAAAAAGGGAATTTTTCAAGACAATTTCCCCCTCCATGGACATTTTGGTTTCCAGCAATCTGGAGCGTTTGCTTTATCATGTGCTGGATTTTGATTCTGACCAGGTGGCAAAGTGTATGAAGGATTTGCAGGAACGGGGAACTTACAATATTGATGCGGAAACCTTGAAAAAAATACAAAATGTTTTTGCCGCTTACAGGGTTTCGGAACAGGAAACATTGGACAGGATTCAGCTGACCCATGCGGTTAAAAATTATTTGGTTGACCCGCACACGGCGGTGGCATTGGAGGCGGCCAACAGGTATCAGAACGATAATCCGGCGGACAGGCATTACTGTATTGTTTTGAGTACTGCCAGCCCTTACAAGTTTTCTAAGGATGTACTGAAAGCGGTGGACAAGGATTATGTGCCGCAAAAAGTTGAAGAGGCTATGCTTTATTTGCAAAAGAAAACAGGAATGGAAATTCCTTCGCCTTTGCAAGGATTGGAAGCAAAACCTGTCCTGCACAACGAAGTGATTGAAGTTGGGGAAATGAAAGAGAAGATTAAGATTTTTTTAATGCGTAATGCGTAATTCGCAATGCGTAATTATGGTAAAATGTTCCTGTGATTATAAATAGGGATTAGGAGTTAGAGGTTAGGGATTAGGGAAGGTAAAGAGTTCCTGTGATTAAAATCAGGGTAAAGGAATTAGGAATCAGGATTTAGGGAAATGAGTAATTAGTAATTAGTAATTAGTAATGAGTAATTGTGGTAGGATGTTCCTGTGATTAGAGCAGGAAGGTTAGCATAAAGCGATAGTAACCCTCTCCTTGGGGAGAGGGGCAGGGGTGTGGGGAAAAGTGCGATGAGAATAAAGAACAAATAATCAAAGAGCAAAGAACAAATATGGTAAAAAGTTCCTGTGATTAGATTTCGGGCTTGGGGTGTGCGGGGTTATGCGAACCCTCGTCCGCCCCTGGAGGGGCGGGGGTATCCAAAAAGCAGAATTGCTTTTTGGGTGGGGGGGTGGCGGCTGCATAGCGAAAGTACCGCTTTAATCGCCACCCTCAGGCAGGTGCTACGCAACTGACAGCCCCCTCCAGGG
>JAZLLX010000117.1:0-4374 GCA_045598345.1 Acidaminococcaceae bacterium
TGCTACGGGGGCGGTGGGCACGGAGTTTTTGAAACTTATTGAGGAACGGAATTTTCCTTTTAATGAGTTGCGGCTGTTGGCATCCAAGCGGAGTGCCGGCAAAGTGCTGAAGGTTTGCGGCAAGGATTATACGGTGGAGGAAGCGACCAAGGATTCCTTCAAAGGTATTGATATTGCCCTTTTTGCCGGCGGGAGCATTTCCAAAGAATTTGCCCCTTACGCAGTTCGGGCAGGGGCGGTGGTCATTGACAATAGCAGCGCTTTCCGTATGGATCCCGATGTTCCCCTGATTGTGCCGGAGGTAAATCCTGAGGCCATTTTAGGGCATAAGGGCATTATTGCCAACCCCAACTGTTCAACAATTATTATGTGTATGGCATTGAAACCGCTCTATGATTTGGCAAAAATTAAACGGGTGGTGGTCAGCACTTATCAGGCAGTTTCCGGGGCTGGCAAGGAAGGCATTGAAGAATTGGAACGGCAAGTGGGGGAATATGTGGCAGGGAAGCCCATGACGGCGGAACTTTTGCCTACGGGCAGTATGCCGAAACATTATCCCATTGCTTTTAATCTTATTCCCCAGATTGATATTTTTTTGGATAATCTTTACACAAAAGAGGAAATCAAAATGGTGAACGAAACCCAAAAGATTTTCAACGATAAAGAACTTAAGGTTTCCGCCACCTGTATTCGGGTGCCGGTGTACCGCAGCCACAGCGAAAGTGTGAATATTGAATTTGAACATGATTTGGACTTGGCGGAAATGCGTAAGGCACTCGCGGCTTTCCCCGGTGTGCAGGTTTTGGATGATACGGTCAAACAGGAATATCCCATGCCCTTGTACACCAGTGAGAAAAATGATTGTTTCGTAGGCCGTTTGCGTAGGGATGATACCTGTCCCAACACCTTCAATTTGTGGGTGGTGGGTGACCAAATCCGTAAGGGGGCGGCTTTGAACACCTTGCAAATTGCGGAAGTAATGATAAAAAACCAATGGATTTAACAAATTGAAATGATGAAAATTATTATCCAAAAATATGGCGGTACCAGTGTTTCCACTTTGGAAAACAGAAAGGCCGTTTTGCATAAGGTACAACAAGCAATGGATAAGGGTTATAGTCCTGTGGTGGTGGTTTCCGCAATGGGGCGTAAGGGTGATGCCTATGCTACAGACACGCTCATTGAGATGCTGAAGGCAGAAAATCCCTCCGTCAGCAATCGGGAAATGGATATGCTGATGTGTTGCGGCGAACTGATTTCTTCTTGTGTCATGGCTGCCCATTTGCAACAGAACGGTATTAAGGCCATGGCCCTGACCGGCGGCCAGTCAGGCATTATTACGGACAGCCAGTATGGTGCCGCAAAAATTAAAAATATCAAAACATCCAATCTTTTTCGGCTTTTGGAGGATGGCTTTGTGCCTGTGGTTTGCGGTTTTCAGGGGGTAACGGAGAACAACGGTAATTTCACCACATTGGGACGGGGCGGCAGTGATACTACGGCAGCGGCTTTGGGGGCTGCACTCCATGCAGAATGTGTGGAAATTTATACGGATGTGAACGGTATTATGACTGCCGACCCAAGAATTGAAAAACACGCCAACACTTTGGAAAATGTAACCTATCAGGAAGTGGCACAGATGGCTTATAACGGGGCGAAAGTAATTCATCCCCGGGCGGTGGAGATTGCCATGGGCAACAATATACCTTTAGTGGTAAAATCCACTTTTACGGATGAGCCGGGAACTCTAATCAGCAACAGCAAAGAGGGGGGCAGGACGAATTCCGATATGGAAATTAGCAACAAGATTGTTAGCGGTATTGCCAATATGGGTAATCTGGTACAGTTCAGAATTCCTCTCAACCCACAGGATATGGGGGCGGGCCAAAAACTTTTCCGGGATGTGGCAAATGCGGGCATTTCCGTCAGTTTCCTGAACCTGTCCGAAAAGGAAGCCATGTTCGCCACTTTTTCAGAGGATGCGGACAAGACCTGTAAGGTTTTGGACAGGAGCGGTTTCCAATATGTTTGCAACAGGAACTGCGGCAAGGTCACGGTTATTTTGGCGGCACGCAGAGGCATGTACGGACTGATGGCAAGTTTTGTTACGGCACTAAGTTCCGAAGGCATCGGCATTTTGCAGACCGTGGACAGTGATAACACAATCAGTGCCATCATTAAAGAGGAATATATTGAAAAGGCCGTAAGGGCATTACATAAAGAGTTTAAATTGTAGGGAGGAAAATCATGCAAAATCCATATTTTGGCCGACTTTTAACGGCTATGGTTACACCTTTTACAGAAGAGGGGGTGAACGCTCCGGCAGCAGCGAATCTGGCAGAATGGTTGCTGGAACATGACAGCGATGGTCTGGTGGTGGAAGGCAGTACGGGGGAAGCGGCCGTAATGTCTATAGAAGAAAAGGTTGCTGTTCTGAAGGAAGTGGTTAACCGGGTGCGGGGCAGGTGCAAGATTGTTGTGGGTGCAGGCACCAACAGCACCGCAGGGACTATTGAATTAATCAAACAACTTGAACCCTGCTGTCCTGACGGACTTTTGATTGTGGGGCCATATTACAATAAACCCACACAGGAAGGTTATTACCAGCATTTTGCCGCAGTGGCACAGTCCACCAAACTTCCTATCATTGTGTACAATGTTCCCGGCCGTACTGGTTCCAATATCCTGCCGACTACGGTGGCACGGCTTGCCAAAGATTTCAAGAATATTGTTGCCATTAAGGAAGCCGCAGGGAATGTGGCACAGGTAGCGGAACTGTATCAACTTCTGCCTCGTGATTTCACAATTTATAGCGGTGATGATGGCTTGATTCTGCCTTTTATGAGCGTGGGGGCTACGGGACTGATTTCGGTTTTAAGTAATATTGGGGGCAAAATTTTGCAGGATGTGATGCGTTCCTATGAGAAGGGAAAAATTGAGGATGCAAGGGAACTTAATGCCAAAATGTTGCCCCTTGCCAAAGCCATGTTCTGGGAATCCAATCCCATTCCTGTAAAATATGCAGTTACCAAAGTTACGGGTATTGATGTGGGCAAACCCCGTCTGCCCCTGACACTTTTGAGGAAAGATTTATGCAAAAAAATGGATGATATTTTGAAGGAATATAAATTGATTTAATGCTTTACCTTCTCCTTGGGGAGAGGGAATTAAAGGGTGTGGGGAAAGTATGATAAGAATTAGAAATGTGAATTGTGAAATGTGAAATGAAAGTAAAATGTTCCTGTGATTATATAGTCAGGTTTCAGGAAAGTTGGTATTGTGCGAAAGTAACCCTCTCCCTGGGGAGAGGGAATTAAAGGGTGTGGGGAAAAGTACGATAAAAGAATTTAATTTAAGAGAAAAGGGGTTAAATTTATGTTAAACGATTTTGAGATTAAACTTGCTAAGGGCAAAGTTAATTTTGACGCTATTTTAATGTTTTTGTGCAAGGAATGTGAGGCACATCTGGAGATGGGGGCTTTGCCGAAGGATGCCGCTGATACTGTTTCCGCTTATTTGACGAAGAACAGGGAATTTTTCAAATCGGGCAGGATTGCCAATCTTACCTATTTGGATGGCAAAAAATTACAACAGATTTTTATTGTCGGATGTGGGGAAGGGAAGGAATGTACTTCCGGCAACTTCCGCAAGAATGCTGGAGAAGTGGCACGCTTTATGCAAAAACAGGGGGCGAAAAATGTTCTCCTCTATGCTCCCATTTTGAATAATCCTGAACGGGGCAAGCATTTGCAAGCCATTGTGGAAGGGATGTATTTAGGCGCATATGATTTCCGTGAATTTAAGTCCGCTGCCAAGAAGAAAGATTTAATCACGGTGAATGTGCAAACCACAATTAAAGATGCCGCAAGCATTATCAAAAAAGCGGCTGTTATTGCGGACTCCGTATGTTTTGCCCGTAATTTGATTAACAGGCCGGGGAATGTGGTATATCCTGAAATTATGGCGGATTTTGCCAAGCAAGTTGCCAAAGAAAATAAATTGGAAATTGAAATTTTGGACGAGAAAAAACTGCTTGCCAAGAAGATGAATGCCATTTGTGCGGTTGGTCAGGGCAGTGTTCACAAACCCCGTATGATTGTGCTTAAATACAATGGCAACGGCAAAGCACCCTATACCGCTTATGTGGGCAAGGGAATTACCTTTGACAGTGGGGGCATTTCCATCAAACCCACTGACGGTATGGGGGAAATGAAGGACGATATGAGCGGTGCTGCGGATGTACTGGCAACTATCCGTGCGATGGCTCAATTAAAGTTGAAAGTAAATCTTTTGGCAGTTTTGGCATGTGCGGAAAATATGCCCGGCGGCAATGCCCAAAGACCCGGTGATATTGTGAAAGCCGCCAACGGGAAA
>JAZLLX010000118.1:0-12712 GCA_045598345.1 Acidaminococcaceae bacterium
AAATCTTTGACGTGTCCTCTGATTTTCTTTTGGGACTGAAAGAGAGTTCAACAGTCAATGTCAACGGACTTTCGGTAAATGATGTGAGCATTGTTTATACAATTATTGAACGATTGAGGAACGAAAAACTGAAATGACCACCATATAGCAAAAACGCTTACGACTATAGAAATCGTAAGCGTTTTTTACATAAATCAAATGCTGTTTTTCACGGCTCAACTGTGAAGCGGGGAAATCACCCGATTTTCTTCCATTTTTAAGAGAAAATCGGGTGATTTTCTCATTTCAAATCTCGTCTTCATTTTCATCATCTTCTTCAAAGGCAAAAATCTTGCCCAAACCATTCTTTAAAAAGGCATCGTCCTTAATGTAATTTGCTAATTTTTCCTGCAATCTTTGCAAATCATCATTAAGTAACATCCCGGTTACGGTTTCGCACAATCTGTCCACAAACCATTTGGGATAATGCCCGTCCGGCTTGCGGACTAAAGTTATGAGGAAATTGACCAAGTTGTTTTCCAATTCCTCCGCATTCTCTGTCGCCATCATTTGTGCATTATGCTCAATGACCTGTTCCAAAGCCAGTGCTTTTTCCTTTTCCGTGCCTGAAGCAATATCCATAACCATCAGCAAAGTATTCGTCAAAGGACTGTTTGGAGGGATTTTGCGTCTTACCAGTTTATAATACTTTGCTTCCACCGCATCCAGCATAATAACTGCATGGTCATAATCCGGCTGCAACCATCCACGTTCCAAATTTATTGCCCTACTTACTTCCTGAATCAAGGAATCCCGCATACCCTTTTGACCGATGGGAACTGCCCTCTGAATCTTGTTCATCAGGTCAACGCCCCTTTGTTTTAATGCGGACTTCATTTCATAACGCAAATTATAGATTTTGCTTCTCTTCTTCCATACTTCAGCGGGTTTGGATGCCTTAATTTGCGCCCAAGATTTTTTCTTTTTCATTTTTACCTCCTTTAAAAATTCCACACTCTGCAAACTTTTTTCCCTCTTTCTTAAAGAGGGAGGACCGTCTGAAGGAACACAGAAAGACGGTGGGAGTTTTTGCATTATGCGAAGCATTCATAAACTTTAAGTTTTAAGTTTTTATCTTTTCATTAGCGACAGCGTAATCCTATGTTTCCCCACACCCCTGCCCCTCTCCCCGGGGAGAGGGTTACTTCCGCTTTCTGCTAACTTTCCCAATTCTAATCAACGGAACATATTACCATAATTTTTCATTTTTAATTTTTAACTTTTCATTTACTTTTGCCCCTTTAGGTGCGGACGAGGGTTCGCATAACCCCGCACACCCGAAACCTAAAATATAATCACAGGAACATCTTACCATAATTACTCATTACTAATTACTCATTACTAATTACAAAAACATTCCCATATAAAACGGCAGGGTCACCTTTGCCCCGTCCGTCCCAACATTTCCGTTGACAATTTTATAGGCAATTTGGGGTTTGTATTTTTTGATAAAAGTATTCAGCGATAAGGTACTGCCGTTGCGTGATTTTACCTCCACCGGCACAACACCACCATCACTTTCATAAACAAATTCTATTTCCTGAGTGCTTTGTTTGTTCTTGAAATAGTGCAAAGAAAAATCCCGTTGCTGCAAAATTGTGAAAATCAAATTTTCATAAATACCGCCTTTTGCCGGCCCAACCAATGTGTTTTTCAAAATACTGACCTGTGTTTCCCTGCCAAACATGGCTGTAAGCAAGCCGATATCCGTAGCATATATTTTGAACTGGGTTCTGTCCTCATAGGCCTTCAGCGGAAGTTCGGGAAGCGAAACATTATAACAACTCTTGACTAACCCCGCATCCTCCAGCCATTCTATAGCCACTCTATATTTTTCTGCACCGCCGTTGCCGCCAACTTTGCTGTACTGGAATTTTTTGTTTTCCCTTGCCAGTTGCATCGGCACTGACTCAAAACATTCCTGTATTTTTTGCTTATTTCTTGCAGAAGCATATTTTCGGACATCCGAAGCGTAATTCTGCAATATTTTTTTTTGGATTTTATGTACATTTTGAAAATTATTCGTGGCAATATAGGTGTTCACAACTTCCGGCATACCGCCAACCACCATATATTTTTTGGTAAGTTCCAATATTTTTTCATTAAGCGGCTGCCAGACCGGTTCCCTGTTTTCAAAGGCAGTTTGCAAATTCCCAATATGATTTTTCTCAAACCCCATTGCCCACAAAAATTCCTCCAAATCAAGGGAATACATGTCTAACTGCCGTTCATAGCCCACAGGAATAGAGGCAATTTCTTTGTAGTTAATTCCCAGCAAAGAGCCGGAAGCAATCACGTCATAACGGTTATCCAAAGCCAAAAACTTCATAGCAGTTCTGGCGTTGGGGCAATGCTGGATTTCATCAAGAAAAATTAAAGTGTTATGCTCAATAAATTCCGTCTTGGGCAGATAATAAGATATGCGTTCACAGATAGTTGCCGCATCCAATGCCCCGTCAAAAATCTCCGTATATTCAGGATGCAGAAAAAAGTTCAATTCAATGAAACTTTTGTATTCCTTTGTGCCAAACTCTTCCACTATGAAAGTTTTGCCAACCTGCCTTGCCCCTTTGAGCAGCAAACATTCTTTGTCTTTTGTATTTTTCCATTCCAACAAGGTATTATAAATTTTTCTTTTTAGCATAATTTTACACCACCTTTAGCAGTACCTTGATTTTACACGCTTTCCGCCATATTGTCAATATGGAAATCCAAGGATTTTGACATTCTTCATCAAAGAAAATCAAAAGAATTTGACATTCTTTTCTTGAAAATATCCAAGGATTTTGACATTCTTGATTTTTAACACAACATAAAAAATAGCCCCCGCCTTTGCGGGGGCTGGCGCCTATAGGAACACCGGAAGGCGACTGGGGGTGCGGATTATGCAGAAAACTTGTCACTGCTTGCCGACTTGTGCAAAGCGATGCCTTGCCCGGGTGCGGAACCTTGCCTGCAGCAAGAACCCGTCCCCCTACAAATTTTCCTGCTCTAATCACAGGAACTCTTTACCATAACTTTAAGCTTTAAGTTTTTATCTTTTCATTAGCGACAGCGTAATTGCTCACCCCACCACCGCCAACACGCTCCCGTAGGCGGTCCCCCGCCCCTTTAGGT
Organism: Acidaminococcaceae bacterium; assembly: GCA_045598345.1. Lineage (GTDB taxonomy): Bacteria > Bacillota > Negativicutes > Acidaminococcales > Acidaminococcaceae > Phascolarctobacterium_B. The sequence continues at coordinate 3,157 of JAZLLX010000118.1, forward strand.
GCGGACGAGAGTTCGCAAAACCCCGCACACCTGAACCCTAATTATAATCACAGGAACATCTTACCATAATTACTCATTACTAATTACTCATTCCCCTAATTCCTGATTCCTAATTCCTTTATCCTAAAACCTGACCCCTAAACCCTAAACCCTGACAGCTAATTCCCTTCAGCAACCATCATATTTTTATCCGTATCCACAAATTCCAATTTAATTTTTTTCCCTAAACCGTCCGCCAACCGCCGCAATGTATTTAAGGACGGATTGGCGTTGCCATTTTCAATCTTACTAATATCCGATTGATGAATGCCGGTCAGTTCTGCCAAATCTTTTTGAGTCAAATGTTTCTCGTTGCGTATGTCAATCAATGCCTGTTTTAACTGGTATTCAATTTCCAGAGCATCATATTCCCTTTTCAATTCTGCATCTTTTGCTAATTTTCTTGCTTTGTAGTCCTTATATAACATTATCCTTCACCTCTTTTCCTGCTCAAATAATCTTCACGATATTTTAACGCTTTAATTCGCTCACTTTCAGGCGTCTTCTGCGTTTTTTTGATAAATCCATTAGTCATAACAATTCTGTTTCCAACAAAAAAGAAATAAATTATTCTCGCAATATCTGTGCCCTGTTTTGTCCTCAGTTCAAAGAATCCGTCAAACAATGATTTTGACAATGGTTCTCTTGCTAAATAACCGTTGTTTTCAAGAATATCAATATCACGATAGATTTTAGCAATAAGTTTTTTATCCCCAATACCGTCAATAAAATCAGCAACGGGACACTCTCCATTTTTTGTTTCGTAGAGTTCTATTTCAAATTTCATTATTGGATATATCCTATATTCTGTATTATAGTGATTTGCGTTAAATCTGTCAAGAAAATTATAAACAAAAAACAGCCAACAATCTGTTGACTGCAAAATAAAAATTGCAAATTAAAAACTCAGCATAGTGCCAACTTCCCCCTAATTCCTGAATCCTGATTCCTTTATCCTGCTATAAAATGCGGGGGCTGGCGCCCATAGGAACAAAGAAACGCGACTGGGGGTACGGATTACGCAGAAAACTTTGTCACTGCATAATCGCTCACCCCGCCGGTCCACGTTCCAGTATCGGCCCTCCCCTCCCAAAAGGAAGGGGTAATTCCATATAATCACAGGAACATTTTACCTTAATTACGCATTGCGAATTCCGCATTACGCATTATATTCTTCCCCTAATTCCTTTATCCTAACCCCTAACCTCTAACCCCTGACCCCTGAAACCTATCCCCTAAGTTCCGCATACATCATTGACCCCAAAATCAATACTGCACCGATGATTTGGACAAAGCCAAGAGTTTCGCCAAAGACCACACTGCTCCATACTATTGCCATAAAAGGGTCTGTGTAACCTAAGATACAAATCTCTTGAGCTTTTAAGTTGGCAATGCCGTTGTAATAGAGATAATACGCCACCCCCGTGTGCACCATGCCTACCAACAGTGTGAGTATCCATGAGTTGCTGTCGGTAAAATCAATAGTGGAAAAGTCCTCCGTCAAAAATACATAGGGCAACAGCACCAGGGTTGCCGCCACCAACTGAATGACAGCCCGCTCATAGGTGCCAATATCCCCTATATGCTTGTTGACAAAAATTAATCCTGCCACTTCTGCCGCAGCGGTTACCGCCAAAAGAATTCCCCAACTGTCCTGAAGATTAACATTCAGTGTGTATAATCCGCTGACTAGTACCATGCCCACCAACGCCACCAGTACACACCCCCAACTGACGCAGAGTGATTTTGTCCTTCATAATCAAAGGGCTTAACAAAATAACAAACAGGGGATTGGTGTAATAAAAAAGTTCCGCCACCGCCACGCTGGTATGCTGGTAGGCCTCAAAAAGAATCACCCAGTTTGTTCCTAAAAAACCGCCTGCCAAAAGCAGTTTGCCCCAGTTCTTTTTAATACCCTGCCAGTTAAAAGGTTTGTGCAACAACAACACTACCGCCGCCAAAAACAACACCCCCGTTGCCCCACGCACAACTGCAATAAGCCCGGAGGGAAAATCTATGAACCGCCGTGCCATTCCGATGGTACTCCAAATGAGCATGGCAAGCAAAATGTTTAATTGGTAAAAAGTGTGTTTTGACATAATGGGAAATTATACCAAAAAGCACCTTGCAGGGCAAGGTGCTTTTTGCTTTATAGGAACTTATTACCTAAATTTCACATTTCTAATTTCTAATTCCTAATTTCTCTATGCTGCTTCTTTTTTCTTGGCGTAAATTTGTTGTGCTACGCAAGCGACAAATACTGCCAAGCCAATCAGGTCCGTCAATAATCCGGAGTGAATCAATAAGAGTGCCGCCACACCGGCCGCCGCTCTCAGCACCATGGGCAGAACCGTGAACATCCACCCTTCAATAGCGGAGGCAATAAGGATGACACCCATGATTGCCGTTACCGCCACTTGCAAAGCATGCCAATAACTGTATTCCGTTCCTGCACCAATCAACAGCAATTCCTTGCAGTAGATGAACATAAAGGGAACGATGAAGCCCGCAACGGCCAGTTTCATGGACTGCCAGCCCGTCTTCATGGGGTCACCGCCGGACAGGCCTGCCGCCGCAAAGGAAGCCAATGCTACGGGCGGTGTAATATTGGCGAACATACCGAAGTAGAACACGAACATGTGGCTTGCCAATTCAGGAATACCCAATTTGGACAAAGCAGGAGCCGCCATAGTTGCGGTAATAATGTATGCGGGAATGGAAGGAACGCCCATGCCCAGTACCATACAGGTTACCATGGTGAACATCAAAGTCAGGAACAAACTGTGTCCGCCCATTTCCAAAATGGCATTTGCCAGATTCAAGCCGAAGCCGGTCTTGGAAATAACGCCTACGATAATACCAACTGTTGCACAGGCCAATGCCACCGTACAAGTTTCCTTTGTGCCGGCCACCAGGGCATCACAGCAATCCTTGAAACTCATACGGGTTTCCTTCTTCACCCAGGAAATCGCCACGGTGAAAAGGATGGACCAGAAGGCCGCATAAATAATTGTGAAACTGCTGAAGAACAGCATATAAAGCAGGAAAAGAATGGGCAGGCACAAATGGCCGTTTTCTTTCATAACCGCACCAACTGCCGGCAGGTTGTCACGGGACACGCCCTTCAAACCCATACGGCAGGCACGGTAATGCACCTGCAAAATTACGCCCAAATAATACAGAACAGCCGGAATAGCCGCCGCAATAGTAATCTGGTAATATTTCATGCCCAGCATTTCCGCCATAATGAAGGCCGCCGCCCCCATAACCGGGGGCAGAATCTGGCCGCCTACGGAAGCCGCCGATTCAACCGCACCGGCGAACTCTTTGGAATAGCCGGTCTTCTTCATCAGAGGAATGGTGAAAGCGCCGGTGGTAACTACGTTGGCAACAGCGGAGCCGTTGATGGAGCCCAGGAAAGCGGAGGCGCAAACGGAAACCTTCGCCGGGCCGCCACGGCTGGCACCTGCCAAAGCAAGGGCAATATCGTTAAAGAACTGCCCCATGCCGGATTTGTTCATTACCGCACCGAACATAATGAAAAGGAAAATATAGGTTACGGAAACGTCAACGGACGTGCCGTAAATACCTTCCGTATTAGCAAACAAATGATTTAACAACTGCTCCCAGTTGTAGCCGCGGTGACGGAACACCGGCATCATTCTGCCCAAAAGGCCATAGAGTATAAACACCACCGACAGAATTATCAGGGGCAGGCCGGAAACCCGGCGGGTCGCCTCCAACAAAGTTACCATCAACAATGTTGCCATAATCGTGTCCACCGTGGTGGGATTGCCGGCGTGATTAACAACCTCAATATAGTTGACCGCCATATAAACAGGCACCGCCAAACTGAGGGCTATCAAAAGCCAGTCATACCAGGGCACACCCTCCTGGAAATGCTTTTTGGTACGGCTGATGGGATAAAGCAAAAAGCCCAGTGCCACCATAAAAGCAACATGCATAGAGCGGTACACCAAAGTTACAGGGCCGCCAAAAGCGCAGCAATACAAATGCCAGAAGCCGATGAGCGCCGCAGTCCAGTAATAGAACTTTTGCATCATTCCGTCAAACTTACGGACCTTCTGCTCACGGTCAAACTCTTCAATAATGGCCTGCTGTTCCGCAGTCAGCTCACCGCTGGATGCCTTAAGCATGGCCTCCATTTCTTCTTTGGATAAATTGGCACCTTTGCCATCTTCTACAACTTTCTTGAATTCTTGACTGTCCGCCATGGGAGTCCTCTCCTCTCAACTCTTAAAATTAGAACTTGATGATTGGGAAGTTCCGTTCCCCTTACGATAAGTTTTCCGTTCACCCGGATTTCCCGTGTGAACTTGGAATTCAACCATTTGAAATACTTAAACTCCTGGTTGATTTTCTCCATATATATCAAGCCGTCATCGCCGATACGGCAACGGCCCTTATTTGCCGGGATACCGGCTCCGAAAGCCGGGAAGGTTATAGTGTCCAATACCAACACCCCGTCTTCACGCAGAGTGTAGTATTCATTCCACGGAATCTTTTCAAGCGAGTGGGTCCAAAATACATCCACCTTGTCCCCCGCCGCTACGGAAGAGGTAAAAATCACTTCCCCCGTTTTCCATGAAAAAATTTTTATGACTTTCTGGTGGCAGTACCAGCCGCCGATAAAAATAATTACTGCACAAAGGGCTGCAAGAACAGCCCCTTTGTGCAGATAATTTTTAGCAATATTCATGCAGATTAGAATTTGAAACCGTGGTCCTTATACCATTTAACAGCGCCGGGATGGAAAGGAATGGGTTTAGCGCGCAAATAGAGGTCAGGTTTGATGTTAGCGTTGGCGGTCTTGTGAGCCGCTTGAATGGTGGCAACATTCTTGTTGATGCCGTCCATAATGTCATAAACAATCTCATCGGAAAGTTTTTCGCTAACCAACATAATGTTCATAACGGTTGCGGTTTCGGTATCTTTTGCAGTGCCATAAACTTCTTTGGGAATAGTGCCTTTAGAATAGCAGGGGTATTTCTTCATCAGGCGTTCACGTGCTTCGCCTTCAATAGGAACAATGTAAATCTTCTTTACAGTGCCCAATTCGTTAATGGTAGCATTGTTCAGGCCGGAGGTAACGAATGCGGCATCGCATTGGCCGTTCATCATTTGTTTGATGCCTTCGCCGTAGGACAAGTAGTCAACCTTGCAGTCCTTGTAGCTCATCTTGTGTGCTTCAAACATCATACGGGCATTAACTTCTACGCCGGAATTGGGAGCGCCAACGCCAACTCTCTTGCCTTTCAAGTCCTCAAACTTTTTAATGCCGCTGTCTTCGGTGGTTACCAATTGGCAATAATTGGGCCACAAGCTCATCAACATCTTCAAGTTCTTAGCCGGTTTCTTGCCTTGGAATGCACCGTAAGCATCGTATGCTTGCAGAACAGCATCGGACATGGCAATAGCCAATTCGCCTTGACCAGTGAGAATAGCATTGATGTTTTCACCGGAAGCGCCGGTAGCGGTGGAACTGGAGTTGTAACCATAGTCCTTCAACGCCTTGTCAAAAGCACCGCCAATGGGAAAATAAATACCGCTTGTGGGGCCTGTCAAAACGGTAATGAATTGGTCAGCACGGTTGATTGCCGCTTCAGAAGTTGCAGCCATACCTGCCAACATCATAGCTCCGAGAGCCAAAGTCAAACTTTTTTTCATCTTCTTTTCTCCTTTACTGAAAAAATTTGAAGTTTAAACGCTGAGGGCTTCCCGCCCTTTATATGGTGAAATTATAACATAAGAGCGGGCATATTGCAAATGCAACTTTAATTTGTTTAGATGGCTTACGAACATTTTAATATATTTTTGCTTAATTGTTCGGATTTCTTAAAACGCAAATGTAACATTCCTAACAAAAGTAAGAGAAATGCGGTATTTCTTGCGGTTTCCGGCAGTTTTATTTGCACAAAAGTTTTCTTTTAACTACAATACACTTCGTGGCAAAAATCAGGCCACATTTTTTATCAAAATTTCAGTAAAGCAAAGGTGATGAAACATGAGAAAAGTTGGTACTGTTTCCAGGGGTATCCGTACCCCCATTATCCGTCAGGGGGATGATTTGGCAAAGATTGTTTCCCGTTCCGTGCTGGAGGCGGCGGAAGCAGAAAAATTTCCGTTGGAGAACCGGGATGTGGTTGCCGTAACGGAAAGCGTGGTGGCCCGTGCCCAGGGCAACTATTGCAGCATTGAGGATATTGCTGCGGATGTAAAAGCAAAATTGGGGGGCGGCACCGTGGGCGTAATTTTCCCCATTTTGAGCCGTAACCGTTTTGCCATTTGTTTGAGGGGTATTGCCAAGGGCGCCAAAAAGGTTGTGCTGATGCTCAGCTATCCTTCTGATGAAGTCGGCAACGAACTGGTTTCTTTGGACAAGGTGGATGCGGCAGGAGTGAACCCCTACAGCGATGTTCTGACCTTGGAGGAATACCGCAAACTGTTCGGTGAAAACAAACATCCCTTCACCGGCATTGACTATGTGCAGTACTACAACGATTTGGTTAAGGAAAGCGGCGCAGAATGTGAAATAGTTTTTGCCAACCAGGCCAAGACCATTTTGCAATACACCAAAAATGTCATTAACTGCGACATCCACACCCGGGTCCGCACCAAACGGATCTTGAAGGCGGCAGGAGCGGAAGTGGTTTGCGGTTTGGATGACCTGATGACCGCCAGCGTGAACGGCAGCGGTTTCAATGCCAAGTACGGCCTTTTGGGTTCCAACAAGGCCAAGGAAGATCAAATTAAATTATTCCCCAGAGAGTGTCAGGACTTGGTGCAGGAAATCCAAAAGCAGTTGAAGGATGCCACCGGCAAGACCATTGAAGTAATGGTTTATGGTGACGGGGCGTTCAAAGACCCACAAGGCAAGATTTGGGAACTGGCGGACCCCGTTGTTTCCCCCGCTTTCACCAGCGGTCTGGTAGGCACCCCCAACGAATTGAAATTGAAATATTTGGCAGACAATGATTTCAAGGACTTGCAGGGGGAAGAGTTGAAAAAAGCCATTCAGGAATCCATCAAAGCCAAGGACAAAAACTTGAAAGGCAATATGGCAAGCGAAGGCACAACCCCCCGCCAGCTGACGGACTTAATCGGTTCCCTCTGCGACCTTACCAGCGGCAGCGGCGACAAAGGCACACCCGTAGTACTGGTGCAAGGGTACTTTGATAACTATACGAATGAATAAAGAATAATTAATAATGAATAATTGAGGACAATTTTCGGCAAAGCCGAAAATTCCCGATTATAATCCAGGAACTTTTTACCATAATTATTCATTATTCTTTATTAATTATCAATTTTTGAACACGAAAGGACAATAAGATGACTAAAACTAACAACACCCGTCCCGCTTCCCTAAAGCGGATTACCAATAAAACATTGGCAAAAAAATTTATTAAAGAACAGGTTGCCGCTTTGCAGGAGCAAATCGGTGACAAAAAAGTTTTGCTGGCATTAAGCGGCGGTGTGGACAGCAGCGTCACCGCCGCCTTGTTAATCAAAGCCATTGGCAAAAATCTGGTCTGCGTTCATGTGAACCACGGCTTTTTGCGTAAAGGCGAAGCGGAAGAAGTGGTCAAGGTCTTCCGTCACGAAATGGGAGCAAAACTTGTTTATGTTAATGCGGCTGACCGCTTTTTGAAAAAGGTTGCCAAGGTCAGCGACCCGGAAAAGAAACGTAAGATTATCGGCGGCGAATTCATTAAGGTATTTGCCGAAGAAGCGAAAAAACAAAAGGGGATAGAGTTTTTGGCACAGGGAACTATCTACCCGGATATTTTGGAATCCAAGGGCATTAAGGCACATCACAATGTGGGCGGCCTGCCTAAGGAATTGAATTTTGAACTGGTTGAGCCGGTTAAGTTCCTTTATAAAGATGAAGTAAGAGTAGTTGGCAAAGAGTTGGGGTTGCCCGATGGTATGGTCTATCGCCAACCCTTCCCCGGTCCCGGCCTCGCAGTACGCTGTGTAGGTGCCATTACCAAAGACAGGTTGGAAGCGGTACGTGAAAGCGATGCCATTTTGCGGGAAGAGTTCAAAAAGGCAAAACTGGAAGGCAAGATTTGGCAATATTTCACCGTTGTGCCTGACTTCAAGTCCACAGGAATTAAAAACGGCAAACGCACCTATGACTGGCCCGTTATTATCAGGGCGGTGAATACCAAAGATGCGGTAACCGCCAGTTGTGCAGAACTCAGTTTCAAACTGATGCAAAAACTGGTACAACGCATAACAACAGAAGTCAAAGGGGTGAACAGAGTCCTTTGGGACATGACCCCCAAACCCTCAGGAACGATTGAATGGGAGTAACAAAAAAGCGGCACCAGCCGCTTTTTTGTTAGTGAAAAGTTAAAAACTTAAAGCTTAAAACTATGGTAATATGTTCCTGTGATTAAATAGCCCCCGCCTTTGCGGGGGCTGGCGCTTTTAGGAACGTGGTTGCGACTGGGGGTGCGGATTACGCAGAAAACTTGTCCGCATAATGCGAACCCTCGTCCGCCCATAAAGGGGCGGGGGACCGCCTACGGGAGCGTGTTGGCGGTGGTGGGGTGAGCAATTAAGTTGATACTTTTTAGTTAGAAGTTGTAAGTTAGAAGTTGTAAGTTAGAAGTTAGAAATTAAAGGTAAAATGTTCCTGTGATTAAATAGCCCCCGCCATTGCGGGGGCTGTCACCGATAAGTTTTTCAGGTGGGTGACTGGGGGTGCGGATTACGCAGAAAACTTGTCCGCATAATGCGAACTTTTTCCGCCCCAGGCGTGGGGCGGGGGACCACACGAAGTGTGGTGGTGGGGTCGCTCTCCCCGACAGGAATAAATGTCAAAGAACAAAGAATAAAGAGCAAATATGGTAAAAAGTTCCTTTGATTAAAAATAAAAAAGTCCGCATTGTGCAAAGCCACGCTTTGCCCGGGTGCGGAACCTTGCCTACGGCAAGAACCCGTCCCCCTACAAACCCTGCCAACCTCCCTGAACCCTAATACCTAACACCTAAAATATAATCACAGGAACATCCCACCGCAATTACTAATTACTAATTACTAATTACTCATTGCTAATTACAAAATCCCCTCGCCAATTCGCCAACATAGAAAAACACACGATTTTCTCCTAAAAAAGAGAGAAAAACGGGTGATTTTCTTACTTCGGCATTTTAGCTATGTCAAAACCAAAATTAAAAGCAGAAATCAGCAACAAGTTCTAAAAATATTTTTCAGCCCCTCGTCCGCCTCTAAAGGGGCGGGGGACCGCCTATGGGAGCGTGTTGGCGGTGGTGGGGTGAGCAATTAGGCAGATACTTTTTAGTTAGAAGTTGTAAGTTAGAAATTAATGGTAATATGTTCCTGAAAATAAATTTACACACAACTTAGAACTTGGCTCTAAAACTTTATCTTTTCCATATATGTTTTACCACTTTGAGAAATACTCCCCCAATCTAGTTGGTAAATTACTATGTTCGGTTTATATCTCTCTATAAGATATTCCATA
>JAZLLX010000119.1:0-5728 GCA_045598345.1 Acidaminococcaceae bacterium
ATACAGAGAACGGCATACGGTTTTAAGAACATAAACAATCTGTTTGCAATGATAATGTTGCAATGTGGAAACTATGATATAACGTTGCCAGGCAGATAATTTCAGATGTTTTTACCCACACATTCTGATGATGAGCCATAAATACAACATTTTCTTTTCATTGGGAATTAATACATAAGTCCGCTGATATGCTTCAAATTTACCCCTATATAATCTAACACTAAAATCACCATTTCCAGCCAATATAACAGCATCACCATCAAATGAATACCCATCTGCCTTCAATGGCTCTTGTGAACATGTAAAGAATAAATATTTCCCATTTTCAGTACCATAATTAGCGTCTTTTTTACCTGTAACAATTGGTGCTATCCCACTTATCGGCTTTCTCTCCCACCCCTCAGGCACGCCGTCCGTAACCTTAACCTTTTCATGCCCCGGAAAACGCAAGTCAACAAACCACTCCTTATACAGCCGTTGTGCCGCCTCCTCCAAAAGTTTTATCTGCTTCCTGTTGTTCTCAATCAAATCATCGTATGCCGAAAGGATGTCCGCAATGCGGCGTTGAGTATTTATATCGGGAAAATCAACTTCCATGCTTTTGAACACATCATTATTAACCCTTTGCCTTCCAGTCGCACCAACCATAGAATTAATCATTCTTTGTCGTACATTAAAAGTCCTCAAATAATAATACAAAAAAGAATTATCAACCGCTTTATTTTGTGGTCTAAATACTAAAAATTCAGTAGAGCCAAACCCTTGTCCAATCTTTTTACAATAAAAACTTTTTCCATTTTGCAAACAAGGTGTTATACGAGCAATAACTGTATCTCCATCTTCAAACTTTACACCCGAAGAAAATGCTTTCATCTCATACGCAAGAGGTTCCCTTAAATTAAAATCAACATTTTCCATACTTATAAACGGACACACTTTTTCTTTTGGTATTGAAATTGCTGGATTTAACTTTATAGCATCTAAAAATTTCATACTTTCAATTCCTCATAATTTTCCAAAATCCTGTCTTTTTTGAACCCACATACTCTATAACTTTTTTCTCTTTTAATCCTCCTATCAATTTAAAAATTTTACTTCGCCCAAAATGGCTCTGCGATACCAAAACATCATAACTTGACTTGCAATCTTTACGCAATAATTTTAATATCAATTTTTCATCTTCAGTTAAATTTATAGGTTGCTTTATAGGTTGTTTTATAGGTTGTTTTATAGGTTGTTTTTCTTCGTTTATAGGTTCTTTTACAGTGTCATTTATAGTTCCATTTTCAGCTTTTATAGTTCCATTTATAAATTTATCCACCGGGAAAATTTTAATCAACATATCACGGGGATGGACTGTATATTCCGGCATTTTACAACCATATTCCTTGCAATAGTTAAACATTTTTTCAATGCCTCTTCCCCAACTTTCAATATACCCTGCCAAATAAAAGGCATGAGCAATATCCGGGTTAAAAGGAATTGATGTATGTTTGCCAAGCAAATCTTCCACTGTCCAGTTCAACGGCAAAGTTCCCACATTGCCAATATACAGTTTGTCTTCATAAACGCTGATTTGAACAGGCACGCCACTGCTATAATCCTTGTGAATAACAGCATTCAAAAGTGCTTCACGTACAACATCCTTAGGGAAATTGAAGGTTTCTTTTCTCTGTAATCCATCATAAGAAATCATGGCTTTGAAATATTTGGTATATAAAAGTTCCATCGCATTATCCACTTGATTAAAAAGCGAACCATGTATCTCGTCCTGATAAAGCAAATCCGCATCATTGGCAAAATAACCTATTTTAATAAACGCCCCCGAAAACCATTTGTCAGGATTTTTGCCAAAGGTCAACACTCCGCCACAAGTTATCAAACCATTATCATAATTCATCATGTGAAGACGTTTCAAAAACTCTTCCGTGGTTTCACCGTTATATTCGCCATCTATCCTTCCCTTAGCAACTGCTTTCTTATTGAAGTCCGCAATACTTTGAACATCAATATCCTCAACAGTTAATGTGGGGATTGCTACACCATCCCAATTTACCTTTTGTTTACGGAGCAAAAAATTATTCAGTTCGGAGCCGTCAAGCCGTTGGTTGGTGCTGCCGCTGCGATAGTAAAAAGCACCTTTGTAAGAAATTGGTACTGAATAAGCAGGAACATCAATTTTCAAATACTCAATGTTGTCTTTTGTTTCCACGCTTATATCACAAACAATGCCCAAAAAATTTTTGATTTTATTAGGCAAATCCTCACAAAGCCGTTCCAAATTTTCCAGCCCGATTGCCTTTCCGTCATTGTTAATGCCAATATACAAACTACCTCCACAACTGTTGGCAAATCCGCATATCCATGCCAAATATTCATCCTTCCATATTGATTTCCATTCTATATTTTGGTTTTCCATTCAATACTACCTTCCTTAACTATCTGCTCAAATTTTCATAATTTTCCAAAATCTTCGCCATCAGCCCGTCCGCTTCGGTCTGCAAATCTGCCAGTTCGGCATGAATTTCCGCCATCCGTTCCGCAAAGTCCACCCCGTCATCTTCCTGTGGCGCCACACCCACATAAGCCCCCGGTGTCAACGACCAGTTCTTTTCTTCAATTTCCTTACGGTTGGCAATTTTGCAAAGTCCTGCAATATCATGATATTCCCCCTCACCAAACCTGTCAAAAAGCCATTTTGCTTCCTTTGCCACATTTAGCAACTCTGTCAAATTCTGTATCTTTTCATCATATTCCGCAGTAACTTTTTTCTTATCTTTCTTCTCTGCTTTTGCCGCCGCTTCCTTTTGTTCCTGTTTCAAATTTTCAATTCCGCTTGTTAGGGTTTCCACCCGCCCGTTATAATCGTGAGTGCCTAAAACTTTGTCATATTCTTTCAACAACCCTTTATATTTTTCAACCTCTCCACGATAAAGCCAAACGACAGCATTAAGGTTTTTCAACTGCCACACCGACCACTCGTTCAAAGTCCTGTCCACAACGGTAAAATAATTGCGGGCATCAACAAACAATACTTTGTCCTGAATGTCTTGATTCTTGTTCCTGTCAAAAAACCACAATGTGCAGGGCAGTGACTTGGTGTAAAAGAAGTTGTTTCCCACGCTGAGCATTACATCCACATCACCCGTCTTAACCAGTTGCTGACGGATTTCCCTGTCCTTATTGCTGCTGTCCGTTGCTGATGCCGCCATAACGAACCCCGCCCGTCCGGTGGGTTTCAAATAAGCATAAAAATAGGAAATCCAAAGGTAATTGGCATTGCCAACCTCCTTGGATTTTTTATTCACACCGGGCAAACCAAAAGGCAGGCGTCCGGCACTTTCGGCGGTTTCCGCCTTAACTTTGTCCACATTAAACGGCGGATTTGCCATAACATAATCACATTTGCCCGCCATATTAAAAGCATCATGATAAAAACTGTTGGCTTCATCGCCCGACTTTATGTTTGCCGCCAGACCGTGTACCGCCATATTCATCAAACAAAGTTGAGCATTGTATTCCACTTTTTCCTGACCGTAAAAAGTCATTGCAGAATTTGCTTCCATCCCCCGTGCGTTGATAAAATCACCGCTTTGGACAAACATCCCGCCACTGCCACAGGCAGGGTCAAGCATTACCCCGCCTTTTGGCTCAATAATATTCACAATCATTTTTACCAATGACTTGGGCGTAAAAAACACCCCGTCATCCGAAGCAATATTTTTGGCAAACTTGTTTAAAAAATATTCATAGATACGGCCAATAACATCACCGCCGACCTCGTCCAAAGCACTGTTATTAAATATCCGCAATAACTCTTTCAGTAAGCCATCATTAAGTTTGGAATATTCCTTCGGTAGCACCCCCTGCAAACTTTTGCTTTGTTGTTCAATAAGTTCCATTGCATTATTGATTGCCTCACCTAAACTATTGATTACATGACCATCAACACCTTTGATATCTTCACTCTTTACGTTTTCAGGTAAATTAAGAAGGAACTCAAACTGAGCCGCTTTGGGCAAGAAAAGAGCCGCTTTCCCTTCAAAATCTCTTTTATCCACCGCTCTCGTAGGTATTCCATGCCTTTTGGGAATAGTATTATTGATTTCCTTTTCCACTAACTTAAAACGACTGTAAGCATAACGCAAAAAAATTAAAGCAAGAACCGGCATACAATATTGATTAGATGTCAGTTTTGACTCCGCCCTTAACAAATCTGCGGACTCCCACAAATCTTTTTCCAGTTGTCTTATTTTATCTGCCATAATTTCTCCTTTTATATCAATCCCACCGCACAAACTCTTTGCGTGCCACTATTCGCAATGCTTTTGGCAATTTTATTTTTATATTATACCATAAAACCTCTATTAAATGAAACAAAAACATATTTTAATCCTTGGAACACTTTACCATCATTCTTAATTTTTCATTCATAATTCTTAATTAAATTGTGCATTGTGAATTTTGAATTGTGAATTTCAACAAGCACTTTCATTTCAAAAAAATTCTCTCACTCAAAACCGAAAAAATCGTGAAAATTGATTTTCAAAATGACGTTATTCTATTTCAAAATAACGTCATTTTGATTTTACAATTTTGCTGTTTTGAACAAAAGATTTTTTCACGTTCTAATCGTAAAGAACTTCTTTCAAGCTCTTTTCTCTTCGCTCTTCACTCTCATCACTGAACTCACTCGTCAGTAAAACGCAATTAAAAACATGAAAAACGGTTTCTAATCTGTCAACAGAATAACTTAATATATCGGCAGATTAAAAATGAGATTTTCCTGTTCCAAATGCTTTTTAACGCTGAGTAAAAAGCGAAATAAAAATAAAAAACAGGGAGATTTAGTCATTTTCCCTAGATAATGACTAAATTTCCCTGCTTGCGACAACACCTAAAAAAATTATATCTTTTTCAAAATCTGCTCACAATAGTTTTTCAATTTTGGAATATCATTACAAACCATATCCTAGACAAAATCAATATCCACCTCATCGTAATGATGTGTCATTTTGTGTCTTGCTTTAATTATGTCATCCCACGGCTGACCAGAAAACATCTTCTTAAAATCATCATCTAATTTAAAAACATTTTCTCCAATTTGTAAAATACTCATCGTTACACATTCTTGATATGCCATATCTTGCCAAAGCATCTCTTTACTACCATGAAATCGTGCAGTAAATTCTTCTATTCTTAGGCAATGTTTCAAAATAAGTTCAACAAAATATTTGTTATCACGGTCAATTTTCATATAAAAGCACTCCATCACGTTCAACTGATTTCATCAATCGTTCACTATGAACACCGGTAGTAACCACATCCACATTACACCCTAAAACATTTTCCAATGCCCGTTCAAAACTCATTAACTGTAACCCAATAATCTTTCCTTTATGAATAAAGAAATCGTAATCACTTTCAGGCGTAGCATCTCCACGGGCACGGGAACCAAACAAATAAACAGATTTAACCCCATATTGTTGTGCTATCGGTGTAATTTTTTCTTTTAATTCTGCAATATCAACACCCATTACTTTTACCTCAATTCTAATCACAGGAACATCAAATAAATTAAAAACTAAAAAATTGGCTCTTCATCAGTTTAAGTGGGTAAAAAACTAAAAAAACAATAGAAAACCATATTGGTCCTGCTATACTTGTAATAACCAGAAAACAAGAAAGTAGAGGTAGCCAATATGGTTAAGACAAGTATATTCAAAAA
>JAZLLX010000120.1:0-6947 GCA_045598345.1 Acidaminococcaceae bacterium
ATAATTATGGTGTTATGTTCCAGTAATTAAAAATTATAAAGTCCGCACTATGCGAACTCTTTTCCCGCCCAGGCGTGGGCGGGGTGGCAATCGTTAGGAACATAGGTAGATTGACGGGGTGGGTCGCTCTCCCCGACTGAAAAACTAAACTTAACATAACACTAACCACTGCTATAATCACAGGAACTCTTTACCTTCCCTAATCCCTAACCTCTAACTCCTAATCCCTATTTATAATCACAGGAACATCTTTCCACAACTTTAAGTTTTAAGTTTTTATCTTTTCATTAGCGTCAGCGTAATTGCTCACCCCACCACCGTCTTTCTATGTTCCTTTAGACGGTCCCCCGCCCCTTTATGGGCGGACGAGGGTTCGCACAACCCCGCACACCTGAAGCCCAAAATATAATCACAGGAACATTCTTCCATAATTACGCATTGCGAATTACGCATTCCGCATTATATTCTCTCCCTAAATCCTTAATCCTAATTCCTTTATCCTGACACCTGATACCTGAAACCTAAAACCTTACCTCCCAATCAGCACCAGTCCCGCCAAACACAAAACCATCCCTGCCCCTTGGCTAAAAGTAATCTGCTCTTTATAGACAAACATACCTACCAAAAGCAAAATCACTGCCAGCATAATATTGGACACCAATGATGCAGTGCTGATTTTCCAGCCCACACGGTAGATATTGATATAGCCATATTCCAAGCCGATGATACATAATCCGAACAACAATGTGAACCAGTCCAATTTGGCAAATTCCCCGGCAAAACTCTGCACAGAATTGCCAAAAAACCATATGCCCCCGGAAATCACCATGGCTACAAAATACACAAAAGTCAAAGAAAAGAAAGGGTCTATGTTCCGGGGAATTTCCCTTGCCGCAATATTATAAAAAGTGTTGGATGCCACCACCACAAGCATGGGCCATATTCTCGTCATTTGCCCCGTCCCCCTTTCTTCGTCAGCACATAGGATGTTTTTAACAATGTTTCCACATCCTCATTGGCAATACTGCCGTCCAAAATCATGGTCAGCCAGTGCCGCTTGTTCATATGATAGGCGGGCTTTATTTTTTCAGGGTATTTCTTCAGCCAATATTCCCGGTAATCCATTTCGCATTTCACATTGACCCAAACTTCCCCCACATAATATTCATAGCAGAACGCCATCACATGACCGCCTTTGTCCATGTGCCGCATAGCCATCCAGTTTTCGTCAAAGGGATAGTCCTCAAAAATATCATTTCCCAAACTTTGGCAAAAAGCGGAGATTTGCTTTTTCGTAGTATATTTCTTTTTCATATCGTTTGACCTCTATAAAATTTATTTTCTATAATATTTAGTTTGTGAACCTGAACCGATTTTTCGTACCGCCCCATCCTTCACCATTTTGCCCAAAACCGCCTCCACCGTGGTAGGGCTTACATCCGGCAAAATTTCACAAACCTCCGACTTGCTGATGGGCAGTACCGCTTGCAAAACCGTTGCCTCAACCCTTGCCTTCTTGGTAATCCGTTTGCTGTTCACCACGGCAAACCGCTTGTCCAGTTCCTTATAACACAAGTACAACATTGAAAGAAAGTTATACATAAATTCATTATAACTGTTTGTACTCTCATGCCAACCCTGAGAGGACTGTTCCAATGCTTCATAATACAAATCCTTGTACTTGTTCAGTTGCTCTTCAAGGGAAATATACTTGCCTGCATCAAAACCGTTTTTGTAAAGTAACAGGAGAGTCAGCAAACGGCTCATCCTGCCATTACCGTCACTGAAAGGATGAATACAAAGGAAATCTAAAATTACGCAAGGTATTAACAACAATTTGTTAATCTGCGGATTATGGCTTGCCTCCACATAAGCAAGAAACAACTGCTCCATCGCTTCGCCAGTTTCCGCCACCGGCACAGGACGAAAGCGTACCCGCCGCTTACCCCCTTCATCCGATTCCATAATAAGATTGCCCGCTGTTTTGTAAGTACCGCCTGCATCACCCGTTAAAGATAACATTATTTTATGTAACTGCAAAACAGTTGCTTCATTAAAATCTAAAAATACAAAATTATTATGAACCAAATTCAAGGCATCACGATAACCGGCAATTTCCGCTTCGCTATGATTAAGCGGGGCACTGCTTTGCGTAACAATTTCCCTGATACGCTCATCCGTAGTGATGATACCCTCAATAGCATTGGAACTCTTGACCGACTGGACTTTGGCAATTTTTTCCAGTTCTGTGAAAACCGCAGCGAACTGCTCTTTCCGAACATTACCTCTGTTCTTAAGTTCATACACGGACAAAGTCACATTCAAAAGTTTGGCATCAATATTCCCTTTTTCCAAAAATGAATAATCAAATCTGTGCATATTTTTCTCCCTGTCTGCATATATTCTAACCATTTTATATGCAGATGTCAAGACAGCATCTGCATATACTTCAATAAGTATATATGCAATAAAAAAGCCCCTGCTTGTGCAAGGGCGGTTATTTTCATTGCCTATTATTAAAAATGCCAAAGTTCAACATAATTCTAAAGATTCTTAAATTGCGAAGAAACTTCCTCCAACTTCTTAAAATCACAGCACCGCAAAAGCAAACTTGGCGGACATTCCTTCTTCCCCACCAAACTATATAAAATGTTTGCCTTTCTTAATAACTTCTTGTCTTGAGCATTCAAAAAGCGTACCTGATTATTTAACAAAATTCCATAACTTCGCTCCTGCTCATTCCCGTTCAACAATGCGTCAACATCTATTTTCTCTATAACATTACTTGGCACAGGTATCATATTATTAAGATTTACAATACCATATTTCCCTTTGTCAATTTTAAAAATATCCAACGCTCTTGACGATATAAGCAAATGTTTCTTTTTGGGTGAAGACAAAGGGGCAAAATAAAAAAAGCCGTTGACAGAAAACACAACACCAACAAAAGGACGGCTAAACATGCCATGAGATTTTGCCACTTTGCTTTCATATTGATTTAAAAATTGCAAATAGTTTTCTTTGATATAATATAACTGTAACATTTTCTTTCAGAAAAAAGGAAGGGTTTTCGCCCTTCCTTACTTTTTTAACTCGCTGCTCACGGTGGCGATTTACCGACTTTTTTGACTCGCTGCTCACGGTGGCGATTTACCGACTTTTGAGAAATTATAATACATTACTTATGAATTGTCAAGAACAATAAACTATATTCCAAAATCACAACCATAATACATCACCAATTGCAACCAACCACTACCCATCCCTAAAAATATCTCAAATCTTCTCCCACTCTGACTTAACCAACGGCTTGTTCAAGTCCCTGAGGTAGGGGACAGTGCGGCGTGCTTCAAGGCATTTGTCCAAATCAATTTCCGCCACCAATACCTTGTCCTCGTCCCGCTCTGCCTCGCAAAGCACTTCCCCGTTAGGTGCAACGATGCGGGAATGTCCTCCTAAAAATACGGTATTGTCATCCACCCCAGCACGATTGACAGCAATTACATAAATCCCGTTTTCCAAAGCCCGTGCCTTGGACTGAATGTCCCACACATAGTATCTTGCCTTGCCGAAGGCCGCCGGATAAATAATTACATTTGCCCCCTTCAAAGTCAGCAAACGGGAAATGTCGGGAAAACCGATTTCATAACAAATCTGCATACCAATACGCAAATCGCCATATTGGATGGGGTCAGGAACTTTGGAACCGTTCTGGAACCGCAATTCCTCATTGTCCCAAAGATGTACCTTGTCATACGTCCCCATTACCCCGTTTTCGTTGACGGTCAGGGCAGTATCAGTGATGATGCCGGGATTTTTGGTATTAGCCATAATGCAGCCGGAAACCAAAATCTGATGTTTTTTGGCTTGGGCAATCATCCATTGGGCAGTACGGCCGTCGGGAATATTCTCCGCCAGTTCAACATCCTCTTTGGGAACCCAATAACCTGTATTGAACAGTTCGGGGAAAATCACCCATTTTGCCCCCTGTCCGACCGCTTCATCCAAC
Organism: Acidaminococcaceae bacterium; assembly: GCA_045598345.1. Classification (GTDB taxonomy): domain Bacteria; phylum Bacillota; class Negativicutes; order Acidaminococcales; family Acidaminococcaceae; genus Phascolarctobacterium_B. The sequence continues at coordinate 4,010 of JAZLLX010000120.1, forward strand.
AGTTTTCCCGCCAATGCCAGGTTCGCATCAACATCCCGCAGAACACAATTCATTTGTACCGCAGCAACTTTAATTTTCATCTTTTAACCTCCATAGGGATTCATATTTATTTCTTCAATATAAGGTGCAGAACCCAAAATATTTTGGAAAGCCACCAGGGACTCCATAATGCTGTGGGGTTCCAGCCCTTTCATAATAAACACAATCTGGGAATTTTTCTCTTCCCCGTTCCAATCTTCCAGATGATGGGGCGGGTGAATAATATGTTGCACACCGTTAATGACAATGGGACCTTTTTCCCCCACATCCACCATGCCCTTGATTCTCAACATTTTTTCGCCGTGAGTATAAAGCAACATGCTCATCCACAAACCGAAGGCAGTCCAGTCCAATGCTTCGTAAAATTTTATGGACATGGAACGCACTTCCGTATCATGTTCAATTTTCTTTTCCTTGTATTTTTCCTGTATCTGGCTCAACTGCTCCAGCCGGTTATTTTTGGATTCCTTCCCTTCGTCAAAAACCACCTCCGGGTCAATGATGCCGTGGGCCGTACCATATACTGCCGCCGCAGGGTTAAGGTGATGCAGCCGGTGATGTATCTCGTGCAATCTTTCGTGCTCCACCAAATCGGTTTTGGTGACAATTATTCTGTCCGCCGTAACAATCTGCTTAACGGTTTCAGGATTATTTTTCAAATGCAGTTCCCCATTGGCGGCATCCAAACAACATACCACCCCGTCCACATAAAAACGGTTGGTCAACAAGGGGTCCATCAGAATAGAAAAAAGAATTGGCGCCGGGTCTGCCAGTCCGGTGGTTTCAATAACCACCCTGTCCATTTCATTCACACCCTGCTCTTTTTCATTCAGAATGTCCTTCAGTTCGTTAATGAGGTCATCCCGCATATTGCAGCAGATACAGCCGCCGCTGAGAAGCCGTGTCTTTTCCTCAATACGGCGAATGAGCCGGTGGTCCAGTCCCACCTGCCCGTACTCATTGATAATGACCGCCGTATTTTTATACTTTTCGTGTTGCAGCACATTTGCCAAAAGCGTGGTTTTGCCGCTGCCCAGAAAGCCGGTGACAATAGTAATGGGAAATCTGCTATCCCCTAAAATCATACCGCATCTTGTCCTTTCTGCAAATAACTGAGAAAGGCAGGGTCCAACGGGTCAAGGGTTTTGTGGCACAAGTCCGATGCCGCTTTCCACATACCGCCCAAATCATTCACAACCTTGCTCATACCCTTCCGGTCAAAAAGAGTATAGCGGCTGCCGTTCCAGTCATTCATCTTCAAACCGTAAAAACCTAAAATCTTGTTGGCAATGCTCACCCTTTTCAGACGCAGACGCCGCCTCTCCCTTTGGCTTTCGCCTGCCACAATGGTCTTCTTGTTTCTGTACTCCACATCATGCAGGGGCTGGTCCGTCCAGTGGACGCTCATAATCATTTCACCGCACAATACACACATTTAACTTTCCTCCAATCTTTGCAAGGAAGGCGTGCAACAAATGCTGCACGCCTTCTGCAAACAGGTCCGCCTGTTAATCAATTAGTGTTTCTTGGGAAAGCGTTTGAGAAATTCATCCGCCATTTCGTTCAAGGTGCACCATCTTACACCTTCATGCTTGTTGATGTGGTCAATCAAATGTTGATGGCAGTTCAAGCATTTAATACGTCCGGAAACATCGGGATGAATGGTCATCGGGAAAATTGCGAAGTCATAGTTTTCATAAACATAATCAAAGCTGTCTTCCCACATACCGAAAATCTCTCTGGGACTGTGGAAGCCGAAGCTGTTGGGGGACTTCTTAATGAACATCATGGGAGGAATATCGTCCAAATCCCAGTTTGCAGGAATTTCCACCAAGTCAGTTTCTTCACCACGAACCAACGGTTTCATCCAGGTCTCTGCGGGAGCGGAGTAATCAATCTTGCTCCAGCTGTCGCCGATACGTACATAATAGGGCATGCAGTCATGATGCATTAAGGAATGGTCATATTTAATGCCATATTTTTTCAACAGTTTGTCCGTAACATTACTGAATTCCCACCAGGGAGCAACATAGCCGGTGGGGCCCTTGCCTGTAAGTTTGGTAATCAGTTCAATGGACTTTTTCAAAATGTCTTCTTCCTGTTGCGGGGTCATCGCAATGGGATTTTCGTGGGAATAACCATGGGCGCCAATTTCGTGACCTGCTTCAACAATCATTTTCATTTGCTCCGGGAATGTTTCAATGGAATGGCCGGGAGCAAACCAGGTAACTTTCAAATTATTCTTTTTGAATAATTTCAAAAGACGGGGAATGCCTACTTCACCTGCAAACAGACCTCTGGAAATATCATCCGGAGAATCTTCACCGCCATAGGAACCTAACCAACCTGCTACCGCATCAATGTCAACACCATAACCAACCAGAATCTCTTTTGCCATTTTGTAATCCTCCTTTTACAATAATATTTTTGCAGTTATCTTTTGGCGTGATAAACTGCTTCAGTTACTTTCAATTATAAGTATTCGCAATTACAATGGGAAGTAAAACCTTTTTTACCTGTGGTAAAAATATTTTTACATCACACAAATGAAAAAATGTGGTATTATATGTATTGTATGAAGATTTCAGAAAGGAGTTACGCCTAAATGCTAACATTGGAATTGCTGGAAAAAATCAAAACCATTCAGGAAACGGGCAGTTTTGCCAAGGCGGCTGACAAATTGTATCTTTCCCGTCAGGCCCTGCTCTCACAGATAACCTCACTGGAACAGGAAATCGGTTTCGCAATCTTCCAACGCAGTGCCAAGGGAACTGTTTTCACCAAAGCGGGACTGATGTTTTTCAGCGAATCAACCGGCATTATGGACTCCTATCAGGGGCTGTTGAGAAAATGCAACGAAACCGCAGCGGGGATTCATTCTTTGCGTATCGGCTCCCTT
>JAZLLX010000121.1:0-3116 GCA_045598345.1 Acidaminococcaceae bacterium
AGGGATATACACAGCGGATGACAAGGAACAGGCCACGGACAGGATGGGGGAATACCTCAGGAAATGGTATTCAAAATATCCGAAATTATGGGAAAAAATGTATGACCCGGAAGAACTTTTTGCCTTTATGATATTGCCGGAGAGGATAAGAAAAAGTTTTTATACAACAAATGCGTTGGAAGGGCTGAACAATCTTCTGAAGCGGCATACAAGAAAAAAGGAGATGTTTCCAAATGAAAACTCAATGGAAAGGTTTGTCTGTGCAGTATATGAAAATTATAATGAAGAACAATATTTTAAGTCCGCCCTTCCCTTTGAAGAAACGAGTATAGAAGTCAGTCAGATTTTTGATGAGGTATATGGTGTCGGACTAAATCTTGAAGAAAACGTTTACACATAATTCTTGACAGGACCTACCAAAATCAATAAAATTTCAACACTTATTCAATACATTTCAAAATTTTAGGGTTTTTGACGATTGCAACAGGGAATTTAATTAAGAATTATGAATTAAGAATGCAGAATGATGGTAAAAAGTTCCTGTGATTATATAACAGATTACAGGAACACGAGTAGCCCCCGCCCTTGCGGGGGCTGTCGCTTTTCGGAACGTGGTTGCGACTGGGGGTGCGGATTACGCAGAGAACTTTGTCACTGCCTAATCGCTCCCTCCACCGTCCACCGAAAAACTACCGACGGTCCCCCTCCCTCAAAGGAGGGAGGTTACTCAACCCCCAACTTTCCTGCTCTAATCACAGAAACATCAAATCAATTAAAAGTTAAAAACTTAAATCTTAAAACTATGGTAAAACGTTCCTGTGATTAGAATAAAAAAGTCCGCTAAATGCGAACTTTAGGCCCCTTGGTGAAGGGGCTGTCGCTTTTCGGAACGTGGTTGCGACTGAGGATTGAGAACTCCGCACATTTCACATCTTCAACAGAATGCGACAACCTAATCCAATGTTTCCCCACACCCCTGCCCCTCTCCCCGGGGAGAGGGTTACTTCCGCGCTCTGCCAACTTCCCCTAATTCCTGATTCCTAATTCCTTTTTCCTAATCATAATTCCGCATTGCGAATTACGCATTCCGCATTATTCTTAGCCCTTCACCCTTAGCCCTTAGCCCTTAGCCCTCTAACCTGACACCTAATCTCTCTTGACTTTTTACAGTTTTTCCCTACAATATAAATAAAACGCTTTTTTCGGTGACGGAATCCCGCCCGAAGAAAGGTTATAAGGAATTCAAAATGGACAGCAATATCACTAAAAACAATATGCTTAATACCCCTACTGCGGCTATGTTTGCTTTTTGGCTTAACAGTTTGCCCTCGGATTCTGCCGCCAAACTTTTTGGCGAAAATCCTGCCACTGTTTTGCAGGCAGCCAGGGATTTCCAACTTGCCAACCCGGTGGATATGCAGCAGTCCCTGCTGGAGATTCCCCTGCTTGGTACTGCTTATGCGGACATTTCTTTCAGTTACAATTTGGATAATCTGCACAATAATTTTTTTACAAGTGTCATCGGGCAAAAAATTCTGCCCCTGTTCCAATACCTGCAAATGCTGTTGCCCGAAGACAACAGTGTTTTTGTAGAGTTAGATACTGGAAACGGGAAGCAGGAAATCCCTGCGGTATTTTTTGATTGCACCGACTGTACCGAAACTATTTTTTCCAAACTTTGGGCAAAGGGTTCTGAACCCCCACAATGGGAAAAGGCAAAAGAGATTGTCAGCAACCTTCCGCAGGATTGGCAACTGCTTTATCTCGGCCTTATGCCCGGCAGGCCCGATTCCCCCTTAAAACTTATCTTCACAAAAATTACAGTTGGTGACCGGCATCTGCCCTGCTCAACAAATGATATGGAAACCCTTTTGAAAAGTATTCAACATAGTCCTTTGACCAAATCCATGACGAAAAAACTCCAATATCTTATTGACTTGGACTTTACGGAAATTACGGTCAGTTTGAACCTGATGCCGGACAACCAGTATGATTCCCGCATGGGGTTTGAGGTCTTTGTGCCTACAGAAGGCACCAACCCTGAGGAAACCTTGGAAACAGAACGGGGGCAAAAATTGCTTAAGGCATTAACAAATTGGCAAATGGCGGACGAAAGAGTGAACCTGTTGCAAGAATGTTGCGATATCTTCTTCCCGCCCCAAACCATCAACTGTGCCGAAACCCAGATTCAGGCCTTCCTCAACCATGTTAAATTGCAATGGGACGAAGAAAAACCGCTGCCGGCAAAGGCCTACATCGCCTGCAACAGTTACTTTAGGTAATGCGTAATTCGCAATTAGGGTAAAGGAATTAGGAATCAGGAATCAGGGAGAGTCCGCTGAAAGCGAACTTAAGGCCCCTTGGTGAAGGGGCTGGCGCCGATAAGTTTTTTCGGTGGGCGACTGGGGATTGAGAACTTGTCTGCAATGCGAACTAAGCAATCACCCGTCTTGCCCTTCTATGTTCCTTTAGGCAATCCACCCTCTTCACCAAGAGGGCGATGGTTCGCACAATGCCAACTTTCTTGCTCTAATCACAGGAACATTTTACCGAAACTTATAACTTTTAACTTATAACTTCTAACTACAATAGCCCCCGCCCTTGCGGGGGCTGTCGCTTTTCGGAACGTGGTTGCGACTGGGGGTGCGGATTACGCAGAGAACACATCCGCTTAATGCGAACTTAAGGCCCCTTGGTGAAGGGGCTGTCGCCGATAAGTTTTTTCGGTGGGCGACTGAGGATTGAGAACTTGTCTGCAATGCGGACTGAACAATCACCCGTCTTGCCCTTCTATGTTCCTTTAGGCAATCCACCCTCTTCACCAAGAGGGCGATGGTTCGCACAATGCCAACTTTCCTGCTCTAATCACAGGAACATTTTACCACAACTTTAAGTTTTAAGTTTTTATCTTTTCATTAGCGTCAGCGTAATTGCTCACCCCACCACCGACCTTAAAAACTGTGTCGGTCCCCCGCCCCTTTAGGTGCGGACGAGGGTTCGCTTAACCCCGCACACCTGAAACCCAAAATCTAATCCCCAAAACATCCCACCACAATTATTCATTATTCATTATTCATCATTAATTATTAATTAACAACGAAGCCGCCGGCAATGCC
>JAZLLX010000122.1:0-33115 GCA_045598345.1 Acidaminococcaceae bacterium
ATCTGTTTGCAATGATAATGTTGCAATGTGGAAACTATGATATAACGTTGCCAGGCAGATAATTTCAGATGTTTTTACCCACACATTCTGATGATGAGCCCAAAAATTATCTAATTATCTCAATTTACGATAAACTCACGGGACTCTGAAAACGTACTGCAAAAGATGTTGAAACTTGCAGAAAATAAAAAACAGGGAAATACCTGCATTTCCCTCGGAAAATTCAGGTATTCCCCTACTTGCGACAAAGGAATGAAAAGTTTAATCACCGATTATAATAACAGGAACATGAGTAGCCCCCGCCTTTGCGGGGGCTGTCGCCGATAAGTTTTTTCGGTGGGCGACTGGGGGTGCGGATTACGCAGAAAACTTGGCCGCATAATACTGACTCTCGTGCCCCCTGGAGGGGGCTGTCAGTTGCGTAGCAACTGACTGAGGGTGGCGATTAAAGCGATACTTTCGCATAGTGCATGGTTTCCAATCCTCAGTCAGCCGCCTATGTTCCTATCGCTGACAGCCCCTTCACCAAGGGGCCTTAAGTTCGCACTATGCTGACTTTCCAAAATCTAATCACAGGAACATTTTACCATATTTGGTCTTTGATTATTTGGTCTTTATTCTTATCATAGTGAGCGACCCCACCACCGTCCTTCTATGTTCCTTTAGACGGTCCCTCGCCCCACGCCTGGGGCGGAAAAAGTTCGCACTCTGCCAACCTTCCCTGACACCTGATACCTAAAACATGTAATAAACTTTACACTTTTCCCATGCTCGTTGAATACAAAAAACTTTTTCCCATTTGTTGTGAAATTTTTGCTATATTTTATGTAATAAATAATACATTTGAAAGGAGATAATTATGAAAAAATTATTACTGGCTCTCATGGGTCTTGTGGTAGGTGCTATGTGCCTCACCGGTTGCGGCGGTGGCGGCAAGACCTTTATCAACATTGCTACCGGCGGTACTGCCGGCACTTATTATCCTTTGGGCGGTGCGATGGCGGATATTTTCAACAAAAATATTCCCAACTGCAACGCTTCTGCCCAATCCACCGGCGCTTCCGTTGCCAATGTTAATCTTTTGCAACAGGGTAAGGTGGATATCGGCTTTATCCAAAACGATATTGCTTACTATGCGGCTACCGGTACGGAAATGTTCAAGGACAAAAAGGTTGACGGCCTGTTGGGCATGGCCACCCTTTATCCTGAAACCGTGCAGATTGTCACCTTGAAAAAGAGCGGTATCAAATCCGTTGCTGATTTCAAAGGCAAGAGGGTGGCTGTAGGTGCGGCAGGCAGCGGTACAGAGGCCAATGCCCGTCAGATTATGGCCGCTTATGACATTACCTATGATATGTGCAAAGTTCAATATTTGAGTTTTGCTGAGGCATCCAGCGCTTTGAAGGACGGCAATGTGGATGTGGCTTTCGTTACTGCGGGCCATCCCACTGCGGCTATTCAAGATATTTCCACCACCAACGATGTGGTGCTGATTCCTATGCCGGCGGACAAGGCGGATGCTTTGATTGCTAAATATCCGTTCTACACCAAGTTGGTTATCCCTGCCAAGACCTACAACAAACAGACCAGTGATGTGCCTGCTGTGGCAGTCCGCTGCATGTTGGCTGTGACCAGCAAGATGAGTGATGACACTGCTTACAAGGCAACAAAAGCACTCTACACCAATTTGGACAGAATGAAGGCGGCTCACAGTGCGGCTAATTTCATTACCAAGGAAAGCGCTCTTGACGGTATGTCCATTAAGGTTGTTGGCGGCGCCCAAAAATTCTATGACGAGAAATAATTAATGTTCTTCAAAAATTGTGAGGGAGGGCAATCTTGTTGCTCCTCCCTCATTTTTATCAAGAAAATTTTTTTAGTTTTATTAGTTGCCATTGGGGCAATTTTTTGGTATATTCATAGTAGTTTGATTCTTGCCGTTACGGGCAAAAATTATTCCCAATCCCTTCCTGTGGAAACGGGGGAGGAATGGCAAATAGTTTTCACTCATTCTGTGGAGCGGACACCTTGGGAAGAATATTACAGGGTGGAGAAGGATGGCAATCTGCTCTACAAAACACGCTTCCAGTCACTTGGCTGGGGTTATCCCTATTCCCAAAGTGATGGGGAGTTTCATGCCACAAAGGATGGTTTTGAACTTTTGATGAACAGGAAATATCCTGTAATCAATTTGACGGTTGCCCCGGAGGCCTCACCGGTTCTCATTCATCGGGGTGCCAAATATAATCTCTGTGAAATCTATGGCGACAGGGAAGCGGTGGAAGTCCGACTTTCCAATCGCTTGGAATATATAATCACTCATTTGACGAAATAGGAGGAACATTTATGTCTGAAGAAAAAATGCGCGAACTTTCCGCCGAAGAGGTGATGGCAAAATTTGACAAAGAATCCGGCAAGCGTGAACTTGGTGGGATTTGGGGCAAGGTCATTGCCGGAATTTGTATTTTATTCGCTGTTTTCCAACTTTACACGGCAGTTTTTGGGGTGTTGGATGCTCATTTGCAACGGGCTGTTCATTTGGCTTTTGGTATGCTTTTGATTTTCCTGCTCTATCCCGCACGGAGTTCCTGGTCAAGGACGAGCATGAATTATTTTGATGTTGCCTGTGCGGTTGTCGGGGCGGCCAGCGCCCTTTATATCGTAGTTTTCTATGATGATTTGGTGCTCAGGGCGGGCATGAACAATAGTGTTGATTTTGCTGTTGGAATGTTAGGAACTTTGATGGTGTTTGAGGCGGCCCGCAGGGTGGTGGGATGGCCCATGATTACGGTGGCGCTTGTGTTCCTGTTCTATGCTTTTGCCGGGCCTTATTTTCCCGGAATTTTGGCCCACAGGGGTGTGGAACTGCAGGAAATGTTTGACCATCTGTTTTTCACAACGGAAGGTATTTTCGGCGTGCCTATGGGGGTTTCCTCAACCTTTATTTATTTGTTTATTCTTTTTGGGGCGTATTTGGAAGCAACAGGTTTGGGCAAATTCTTCATTGATATTGCCAATGCCATCGCCGGCTGGGCGGCAGGCGGCCCTGCCAAAGTTGCGGTGCTTTCCAGCGGTCTGATGGGTACTGTTTCCGGCAGCAGCGTGGGGAATGTGGCAGGCACCGGTGCCTTCACTATTCCCATGATGAAAAAATTGGGTTACTCCGCCCCCTTCGCCGGAGCAGTTGAGGCGGCGGCCTCCACCGGTGGCCAGCTCATGCCGCCTGTTATGGGTGCGGCGGCATTCCTTATGGCAGAGTTTGTTGGCGTTCCTTATTTTGATGTGGTCAAGGCGGCGGTTATTCCTGCGGCTTTATATTATATCGGTGTTTGGCTCTGTGTTCATTATGAAGCGAAGAAGTATGGTTTGAAGGGCGTGCCCCGTGACGAGTTGCCCAGTCCCAGAAAACTTTTTGTAGAAAAAGGGCATTTGGCAATTCCCTTGGTAGCCATTGTCTATCTTCTTGTAACCGGCTATACGCCTATGCGGGCGGCTTTGGCGGCCATTGTACTTTCCATTGCCTGTGCCTGTTTAAGAAAGTCCACCCGTATTTCTCCCAAACAAGTTGTGGACGGTTTGATTGAAGGTTCCAAAGGTGTGCTGGGCGTACTGATTGCCTGTGCCACCGCCGGTATTATTATTGGTGTGGTTACTAAAACCGGTGTGGGCTTGAAAATTGCTACCGCCCTTTTGGACTTGGCAGGGGGCCATCTCCTGCCCGCCATGTTCTTCACCATGCTCACCTCTTTGCTTTTGGGTATGGGCGTGCCGACCACTGCTAACTATGTTATTACTTCCACCATTGCGGCCCCTGCATTGGTACAAATGAATGTGCCCGTTTTGGCGGCACACATGTTCGCTTTCTATTTTGGTATCGTGGCCGATGTAACACCACCGGTGGCGTTGGCGGCTTATGCCGGGGCAGGCATAGCGGGTGCCAATCCTATGAAGACGGGAGTTACGGCGGCGAAATTAGCCATTGCCGCTTTCATCGTTCCGTATATCTTTGTTCTGTCCCCTGAACTTTTGATGATTGATGCCACTCTGTTCACCATTATTTTCAGTTCTGTAACTGCAATTTTAGGTATGTGGGGCGTGGCAGTTGCCATGATTGGCTATTGCCAGACCAATCTCAACATAGCACAAAAACTGCTCTTTTTGGTTGGCGGCATCTCCATGATTATCCCCGGTATGATTACGGACACCGTTGGTTTGGGGCTCATGATTGTGGCTTACCTGTGGCAAAAAAGAAATAAATAAGAAAAATGATTGATTACTTAATTGGATTTTTACTTTTGGTGGCAGTGTGGTTCACCTGCCACCTGCTCTACAAAAACCGTAACAGCAGTCACTGTGCCGCCTGCCGTTACAGAGAACATTGTACAAAAAAAGATGCCCAACCCTGAGCATCTTTTTTTAGTTAAAAGATAAAAACTTAAAACTTAAAGTTATGGTAAAAAGTTCCAGTGATTAGAATAAAAAAGTCCGCTGATAGCGAACCGACCCTCTCTCTGGGGAGTTGAATTGTGTCCAGAGGACACAAGAGATTAAAAGGTGTGGGGCAAAGTACGCACATTTCACATCTTCAACAGAAAGCGTCAACCTAATTGCTCACCCCACCACCGACCTTAAAAACTGTGTCGGTCCCCCGCCCCTTTAGGTGCGGACGAGGGTTCGAACAACCCCGCACACCCGAAACCCAAATTATAATCACAGGAACATCTTACCATAATTACGCATTGCGAATTACGCATTACGCATTATATCCTTCCCCTAATTCCTGAATCCTGATTCCTTTATCCTAATATAATCACATCACCAGCGCCACACCGCATTCCTTAGACAATTTCTGCAACTGTTCCAAGGAAAGCTTTGTGAATTTTTGAATCATACTGATTGGGGTTTTCTCTTTTATCATTTCCATAGCCACATTGCCACGTTCCTCTGCCCGGCCCTCCGCACGCCCTTCCGCCCGGCCTTCCGCTCTGCCTTCCCTTATACCTTCATTTTTGTACCTTCTGAACAAGTTACCCATTTTTACTTTACCTCCTTTGTCAATTTCCTCATCACGAAACAAATTGGTTACGTCTTCTTCTTTAGATACCGCCTGTAAAAGTTTCAGTATTTCATCCACGTGTTTCAGTTCCCTTGAACTGAACTCCACTTTCCTGCCCGTCCGCTGTGCCACAAAGAATTTTGCCACATCTTTGAAATCACTGCGGAATTTTTCTATTGTCTCATCATCCAAATATGCCACTTCCACCACGTTGATTTTGTAGTCGTTGACATATTTTTCCAATCCTTCCGGCACTTTCAGCCGTTCCAAAAGTGTTGTGTATTTGTTCCAGCGTTGGCTGCCGAAATACAGTACAAGTGTTATAACTGGGTAGCGGTGGCGTTTGTTTTTGCCTTCCGTCAGTTGTCCCCTATAGACCGCCCCGTCATAGCCGATAACTCTTAGCACCATATCTTTGTCAATTTTGGTCTGGTTTTCCAAACCGCACAGTGCCAGGCGGATGTTCCCCTTTTTCCAGAATTTTGCCACATCCCGTTCCTGTTCGTGCAGTTTGTCGTCAAACTTGTATTGTGACACTGTGGTTGCATCATGTAAGGAACGGGGATGTACCACTCTTTTGCCGTCAAAGAGCAGTACATTCATAATATCCGCAAACACATCATTATACGCTTCTAAAGTTTTTTCCGTTACATCCTTATCCGCCATAAAACACTCCCAAAAATCTACACTTATTTTACAACAAATTTCAGTTCATTGCAAGGGAAATTAGGGCAAAGGAATTAGGAATCAGGAATTAGGGGAAGTACGCATTTTGCGAACTTTTTTCCCGCCCAGGCGTGGGTTGAGAAAGCATGTTATGCTTTCGAGCCGAAGCACGCCTTGGAACATAGAGAGTGCGTAGGATGGGCAGGTGGATTGCCTAAAGGAACATAGAAGGGCAAGACGGGGTGGGTCGCTCTCCCCGACTGAAGAACTAAACTGAACACAATACTAACTATTTCTATAATCACAGGAACATCACACCGAAACTTATAACTTTTAACTTACAACTTATAACTACAATAGCCCCCGCCTTTGCGGGGGCTGGCGCCTACAGGAACACAGAAAGGCGACTGGGGGTGCGGATTACGCAGAAAACTTTATTACTACCTACCAACATTGTGCAAAGCGATGCTTTGCCCGGGTGCGGAACCTTGCCTGCGGCAAGAACCCGTCCCCCTACAACACACCACTTACCATTGCTATAATCACAGGAACATCCTACCACAATTACTCATTACTAATTACTCATCACTAATTCTCCCTAATCCGCCAACATAGAAAATCACCCGATTTCCCCCGTTTTTTTAGAGAAAATCGGGTGATTTTCCCGCTTCACGCTTTTGCCTTGGTCAAGACCAAAATTAAAAGCAGAAAAATTATTTTTCACCAATACCTACCATTTGACAATTTTTTTCATTTTGTATATATAGGGAGTCACTAAACCCTGTTTAGTTTTTTACACACATTGTACGGACTTTATCCCTTTTACTATCAAAAGATAACAAATGGGTGTGGAAACACTTGTCACCATTACAATCTTCCTTGAACACAATCCGTATCCTACATATTTTCCTTTTCCACACACTTCAATGCTGCCGCAATCACTTGATCCATATCGTAATACTTATATTCGCCCAAACGACCGCCAAAAATTACATTGCGTTCTTGGTCTGCTAATTTTTTATATTCCAAATATAGTTTGCTGTTCTTTTCATCATTCACAGGATAATATGGTTCATCCCCCTGATGCCATTCCACACTATATTCACGGCTGATAACTGTCTTTGGAAAATCATTGCCATTCTCATCCTTGCCAAATTCAAACCATTTATGCTCAATAATCCTTGTCCAAGGGGTTTCTGTATCGGTATAATTCATAGCCGCCACCCCTTGAAAATTAGGTTTATTCAAAACTTCATTTTCAAATCGTACAGAACGATATTCTAATGTGCCTAACTTATAATCAAAATAAGCATCTATCGGTCCTGTATAAACTATCTTGTTTGCCAGTTTATCCAACTCCGCCTTATCTTGCAGATAATCTATGCCCAACCTTACTTCAATACCTTTTAGCATCCGTTCCACCATTGCTGTATAACCACCAATGGGAATTCCCTGATATTTTGCATTAAAATAATTATTGTCAAAGGTAAAGCGTACCGGCAGGCGTTTAATGATAAATGCTGGCAGTTCCGTACATTTTCTTCCCCATTGTTTTTCCGTATATCCTTTAATTAATTTTTCATAAATATCCCTGCCTACCAAACTTATGGCTTGTTCTTCCAAATTTTGCGGATTGGTTATACCTGCTTCTTTTCGCTGTTGTTCAATCTTAGCCGCTGCTTGTTCCGGTGTTTTGACATCACTCCACATTTTTACAAAAGTATTCATGTTAAATGGGAGAGAATATAACTCTCCTTTATAATTACCCACAGGACTATTCATAAAGTTATTAAAGTCAGCAAAATTAGTCACATAATCCCATACTAAGTTATCATTAGTATGAAAAATATGCGCCCCATATTTGTGAACATTTATACCTTCAATTTTTTCGGTATAAACATTACCACCAAGATGATTGCGTTTATCAATCACTAATACTTTTTTCCTATTTCTTTTCATTTGCTCGGCAAAAGTCGCACCAAACAAGCCGGAACCAATGATTAAGTAATTGTACATTTTTAATCCTTTCTTATCCACAAAAATTTATGTTGCCCATCATTTTTATAATGTTTTTTCAAACACTTCACAAAGTTTACATTATAATTTTTAATTCCCCAAGTAACTGCATTCTCATTATATACCGCTATACGAGGTCTTTTAATTTTTAAATCTTCAATGTCATATTCTTCATACCAATCCATATACCAAGGCAACATAAACACTGCTCGATTAATCGGATATCTATTTTTGTAAAAATAATATAGAGAACCACTTGCCCACACATCTAGATATATACCTTCACCTGGTTTTGTTTTTGATATAACTCTACTTTCTAAATCAGATACAGGTTTTGCAATATATTCATAACTATATCTAAATGACGATACAAAAGGTTTCAATGCAAAACAAAACACTATTGCACAAATGCAACATGATACTCTACTAACAGCAAGTGATTTAAAATCACCTAAAATTACTATAGCAAAAATTGCAACATACCACATCGCTATGCCATGAAACCCATAACCGCGTGAACCAGCAAATAACATAACTAAGAACACAAGCATAGCTTGTAAATGTTTTTTCTCTTTCAATGAATTCCATAATCCAAATAAAGCACCAAACAAAACTATGTATCTCATTAAAGTACCTGTTCGCATTTTCAAAACTTCATGCAAATGCGAAGGTACAAATACACATAAATTTTTTATTGACTCCAAAAATGGTTGAAAAATGTTTAATCCAAATCCGCCAATATACTTCGAATAAACTTCCCTATTAAAAAGGTAAAACTGTCGAAATGCTATTTCCAATGAGTGATTAAATTCGAAATATAAGACACACAAAACAAAAGGTAATAATAATGACAAAATCAACCTAAAATATCGCCACCAAAATAACCTCAATGCAAATCTCTTACCTCTACATTCCAAATATTCATTTAGAACAAAAAAAATAAACATCCATACGAGCGAATACAAACTTACAAATGCCGAACCAATACACAAATAAATTGCCAGAGAAACTATTATGCTTCTACCCCAATCCAATTTTTTATCATCCAAATATTTCAAAAATTCCAGAAGCAATATTACAAAACCTATTCCTTGCAAACTATCACTTAATATTTGCACTCCAAAATTTTTTACAACAGTTGGTATAATTAAAATTTCAAAAACGGCTAGTATAGCAATACGCCATTTACCATAAAAATCAAAATGACGAATCCAAAGACACATCCATAAACCCGCTTCAACTAAATAATACGATAATCTAAATTGCTCAATTGAGCCAGCTCCAAGCAATGCAAACACTCCGCAAATATAATATGCTATTGGCATATGTTGTGTTACATAATCACGATATAATACCCCACCATTGGCTATTATCATACCACCATACATATTATCACTTTCGTCACAAAATTCCCCTACATGCAGCAAACAGAATCGTAATAAAAACACCACCAATCCTAACAAACATGCTTGAACTGTTGTATCATACTTTATTCTTTCCACAACTGAAATGTTTCTAAATAATCTCCGTGCTAAAAAGAAAAGAAAAAATACTAAAATAGAGCTAAAACTGATCCACCAGAAATCTCTATCACCGCCATAAATTTTAATTCTTAAACTACGATTTATCTCCTTAGAATTATATATTGATTCTGAATAAGTATTACCTATTTCTCCCTGTTTCAAAAATACCATGTTTGATATCTCATCAACCTTGACAGGATGCAATTGGAATAAGTATATCTCCCCCTTTTTTACCATTATATTTCTATCAAAAACAATTCTATAATAACCATTATTTTTAAAACATTTTGTGTTAAATTCTTTTAAATAAATTTGTTTCCCATTGTTTTTTTCAACAATCGAAATTATCCACTTTAAAATATTCCTGTTTTCACTTTCTTTCATTTGAACAGTTACACTATTCAACAATTCATATGGCATTTGAAACTCTTGAATTAATTTACCATTTTGCTTATCAACTTGCACATTTGTATTTATAGGCGTACTAAGATCAGTCATTTCAATATATGTTAATTTCAAACTTCCTCGAAATAAAATGACCGAAGCAACTAATGAAAGTAATATATATACAATGTTCCTAAGTACTCTTCCTCTACAAATTGATTCCATATCCTACCCCCTAAATATAATCCATTTGCTTGCTATAAAATTCAAAACTATGACAACAACATTAGCAATTATCTTGATAACCAAATCGCACATCCCCATAACATCAACAAAAGTATACATAATTACCCAATCAAAAACACCTGTCAAAAATCGGCACGAGAAAAAAGCTACAAGTTCTTGGAATATTTCTTTTGGTGTAACTGCTTTACTATGGAACACCCATCTTCTATTTGTTTCATACGCAAAATACACTGCTGCAAACCATGCCACTATAGCACTCGGCACAACACCTATTCCCATTGGATGTGCTGCTATCCAATAAACAAATACATTAACTAATGTCGTACAAACACCAAAAAACAAATACGCAACAATATCAATATGTTCCTTAAACAATGACATTAATTTATTCAAAATCACATTTCCCTTTTTAACATCATAAAATCTTTAAGTGCTTTTAGCCCTATTTTTACAATTTTAGGAATATTAACCGAATTAACTCCAGCGATTCTCGGTTTAAAACTAATAACCCTAAAATCCGTCTTTTCCCCGTAATGCACAAAATAAGTTGTAAGCATAATATTAGGTAGATTATAATCAGCGGGCAACTTATACAAATATTTTTTTAAAACATTCACATTCATTAAACGAAACGGTGCGTTTGCATCTGGAACTTTAACCCCAAAATATAATCTTAATAAAAAACAAACAACATGTTCAACAAATGCCCTGTCCTTACCATCTCCCCTTACAGTACGATTGCCAAATATTGCACTATACTTTTCACGATCATTCCAAAAAACTTCAAATTCATCAGGATTGGTCTGCCCATCAGAATCTGTTTGAAAAACATAATCTGCCCCCTGTTTAATAGCGTAGTCATACAACGCAATACATTTAGGTCCATGAAATTGATTGGTATCAGCCAAAATTTCCAATTGCGGATATTCCTTTTTCATATCTACCAAAATCTGATGAGTAGCATCCTTACTTCCACTATCAGCAACAATTAATTTGGAATTTCCATTTTTGCCCTTCAAAACAGGATACCAAGACATAATCGTTTCTCTAATATTACCTTCCTCGTTGTAGGCGGGCATAACAACATACAATATATCCATTAAAAATTCACCTTCCTATTTCTTGTTTTACAATACTATTTTTGTATTGTTATTCAATATTATAGCACAAAATCTTGAAAAAATATACTATATTATTTGAGGTGATATATTTATGGTTGACGAAAAAATTATTGCAGAAAAAATTAAAGATACCCGCCTTTACTTAGGATTTACACAAGAAGAGTTTGGCAAACTATTGGGCATTTCCAAGCAAAGCATTTGCTCTTGGGAAAAAGGGCGTAATATGCCTGACATTCTCAACTTGTTGAAAATCGTTAAGATTAGCGGCAAATATTTTTCTGAATTTTTAGACGAAGAAACAAGTAAAGCAAAAAATGACAATGTTAAAATTGTTTTGAATCCCAACGAAGAACAACTAATCTACAAACTGCGTTCCTTGCCCTCAAAACAGCAGCAATCTATTGAAATAATTATTAAAGCAATGTAAAAACGCTTACGATATTCAATCGCAAGCGTTTTTACTTTCCGCTTTCATTTCAAAAAATTTCTCTCATTCAAAAATAAAAAAATCGTGAAAATTGATTTTTAGAATGGCGATAGATAAAATCAAAATGTCGCCATTTTGATTTTACGATTTTGCTGTTTTGAATGGAAAATTTTTTTCTGCTCTAATCGTAAAGAACTTCTTTCAAATTCTTTTCTCTCCTCTCTTCACTCTCACCACTGAAACAACTCGTCATCAAAACGCAATTAAAAGCGTGAAAAGCGGTTTCTAAAATGACGTCATTCTATCTCAGAATAACATCATTTTAGAAATAAGATTTTGCTGTTCCAAATGCTTTTTAACGCTGAGTGAAAAGCGAAGCGAAGAATAAAAAAGTCCGCTGATTGCGAACTTAACTAATTCTAATCACAGGAGCATATTACCACAATTTATAACTTTTAACTTCTAACTTACAACTTCTCTCGTAGGGTGTGGGTTTCAAACCCGCCCGTCCGTTCTTCCCTTATCGCCTGTTCTTCGGGCAGGTTACAAACCTGCCCCTACGAATAATATTCTAATCATCGGAACACCAAAGAAATCAAAAGTTAAAACCTCAAAACTTTCTATCCTTTTAGGCGTTTTTTTTGCGATTTCTTTTAGCAGCAGAACTCTTAAGTGCCTTTAGCATAGCAGGAGATAACTTTGGACAATCTTCATCAAAAACAATGGGATATTCTTTCGCTTTTTCAACTTCCCTATACATCTCTTCTGTCGGTTTATCTCCTTCTTTAATAACGAATGTTTTGATCATAATAAATTCTCCTTTCTTCTTCAGTCGCCAACCTTGCAGAAATAATTCTTATTTTTTCTTTTCGTTCTGTAAAAACTACAAACAGTATGTCTTTTACCATCCCTATAGCAATATATCTGTCTTCATCAGTGCTATGTTCAAAATCAAACATTTCAATATAATTTTCATCATCAAAAACATAAGATACGGTTTCAAAAGAAACTTTATGCTTTTGTTGATTTAATTTGTTTTTCTCTTCATCCCATTCAAAATATAATCCCAACTTCTACATTTCCTTTCTTAAATAGTATATGTTATATATTGCATTTTGTCAAACAATAAAACACAAGTTAAAAGCGAACTGACTATGCCAACTTCCCCGCAATAATCACCGGAACATCTTACCATAACTTTAAACTTTAAGTTTTTATCTTTTCATTGCCGACAGCGTAATTGCTCACCCCACCACCGCCAACACGCTCCCGTAGGCGGTCCCCCGCCCCTTTAGGGGCGGACGAGGATTCGCATAACCCCGCACACCTGAAACCCAAAACATAATCACAGAAACTCTTTACCTTCCCTAATCCCTAACCTCTAATTCCTAATCCCTATTTATAATCACCGGAACATCTTACCACAATTATTCATTATTCATTATTCATTATTAATTGGTTAGAATAGCTCCTGACATCCTATCATAATTATGCCCAAAATAATGGTGGCGAAGCAGAGGTATTGTTTCTTCGTAAATCGCTCCTTCAACCAGAAATACGCTGTCAGTTCTGTAAATACACAATAGGGGGTTATAATCACCGCCACATATACCGGCTCTATTTCCATAGCAACAGTATAAGCCAAAAGTCCTGCCGCTTCTATAAAGCCGGCCAGCATATAATTGAAATTGACATTGCGGAAAAAGTTGTAGGGCTTATGCTCTTGGTAAGAAACATAGAGCCAGCTGATAAGGCCTTCAATAGCAAAACAAACAGAATACAGACGGAAATAATCCACAGGGCCAATCCCCACCTCCACATCATCACTGAGCATTATGCCGCACATTACCGTATCTAAAGTATCTGCAAAGCAAAAGATGAGAGGAAAAACAAATGCCAAAAATCCTAAGGTATTTTGGTGGCTTACTTTGTAAGATTCCTCCACATAACCCAATGACACAATTCCCACCACAATGAGAACAGTGCTGACAATATCAATAACCGAAATCTGCTCCCACACTGTTTCAATTTTGCCGATATAGGCGTACCATAAGAGAAACATAATGGTGGAAAAACAACCGCTGGCATTTTTCAAAGGAGCCATAATGCCGGCCTCCAAATAACGGAAACCGGCGTAACTTAAAATTAAGGTGGTGACATACAGCACGGGCACCATGAGCAAAATGGGGTTGGCGACTACCAGATTAAAAAGTTCCCCCCAACCGCTGGCCCAGGGGGCGGCCAAAATGCCCACGGCAAGAAAGAAAAAGCCGCTGATAACCCCCATGCGATATTGATTGAACCGATCCTGATTATTGGTGCCGGCACGGACGAACACATCCTCCACGCCCCAACCGATAACCGCTATTAAAGCAAGTACAAACCACATATTGTCGCTCCTTTACTAATTCGTAATGCGTAATGCGTAATTCGCAATTATGGTAATTTGTTCAGATGATTAAAATAATTCACAATTCATAATTCACAATGCACAATGAAGGTAGATAGTTCCTGTGATTATAGCAGGATAGTCAGAATAGTGCGAACTCCTGTCCGCCCATAAAGGGGCGGGGAACCGACACAGTTTTTAAGGTCGGTGGTGGGGTGGCGACTGCATAGCGAAGTAACGATTTAATCGCCACCCTCAGTCAGTTGCTCCGCAACTGCCAGCCCCCTCAAAGGGGCACGAGGGGCAGCATTACAGTGACTTTTTATTTCCAATCCCAGGAACATTTTACCATAATTACGCATTGCGAATTCTGCCTTACGCATTATATTCTCCCCCTAAATCCTCTATCCTAATTCCTTTATCCTGTAATCTGATCTCCCCTGTCCACAACAATCTCCCATCCCTGTTCTGCCATTTCGCTTTTTAATGTTTCCAAATACTCCCCACTTTCCAAGCCCGTGTTTGCCTTGTTGTCGTAGAGGGAATAATTTTTCCGTAACAATATGGGCGTAAGGTTGGGCATCAAAACATTAGCACCATAGGCCAGGCCAAGATTTCTGCCTTCCAGGGAAAGGGTTGCTAAAGCGGTAGTGGCAGGAATGAGAGCAGTTGGAAACATAATGCGTAAAATGGCAATGAGCCGCAAGGTCAACTGCAAATCTCCGTTAGGTTCTGTTGCAAAAGGTGTACCGGTGTGATGGATAAAAGGGCCGATGCCAATCATACCGGGATTTAATTTTTGCAAAAACCGCAAATCCTCTATCAATGTGTCCGCTGTCTGCCCCGGACTGCCCACCATAAAGCCGGAACCCACCACATAGCCAATTTCTTTCAAGTCCTGCAAACATTGCTGACGGACGGCAAAACTCTGCCTTGCAGGATGCAGTCGGGCATAGTGCTTTGCATCTGCAGTTTCATGCCGCAACAGATAACGCTCCGCCCCCGCCTCATACAGTTTGGCATAACTCTCTTTGCTCCGCTCGCCTACGCTTAAAGTGATTGCCGCATCGGGATGTTGCCGGTGTAATTGTTTAACCAAAGGAACTAATACTTCATCGCTGAAATAGTCATCCTCGCCACCCTGCAAGACAAAAGTACGAAAGCCCAGTTCATAACCTTTGTTAGCACATTCCAAAATTTCTTTCGTGCTTAATCGGTAACGCACAAGATTTTTGTTTTCACAACGCAAGCCGCAGTAATAGCAATTATTATGGCAATAATTGGTGAACTCAATCAGGCCCCTGATAAAAATCTTATTACCATAAAAATTACGCCGCAAAGCAAGCGCTTGGCGGCGTAATTCATTGTCAAATTCATTTGTTGTGAGTAATGTTTTTAATTGCTCAGCAGCAAAATTAAACACTATTTTACTAAACTCTTTCCTACAGCCAGTGCCTTCTTATTTTTTTCTTCGGTGCCTGCAGGAACACGGTCCAGCACTGCTTTTTCCAAAGATTCTTCACTTACAACTTTGGTAATGGCAACTACTGCGCCCAAAGCAACAATGTTGCTGAACAAGGCCTTGCCCAATTCGTTTTTAGCCGCACGGGTAATATCCAGTTCATAGATTTTGTTCTTTACATCCGGCAATTTGCTTACGAATAATTTATCCGTAATAACAACGCAGTCATCAGTCAAATCCTTACTGTATTTGTCCGCCGCTTCCTGGCTCATGGCCAGCAAAACATTGGGGGCGGTCACCTTGCTGAAATAAATTGCATCATCACTGATAATGCACTCCGCCTTGCTGGAACCGCCACGGGCTTCCGGGCCATAGGCCTGGGACTGCACTGCGTTCTTCTTGTCCAGCAGAGCCGCCTCTGCCAAAATAATTGCGGCGGTGATTACGCCCTGTCCGCCAGTACCGGAAAATCTTAATTCTGTTTTCATTTTTTGCCCTCCTGTGCCTTCTTAATCAAATTGTCATAAGCCACAGTATATTCCACCCTGCTGTTGTCTTCATACAATACGCCGATGGGGAATTTGCCCTGGCGTTGCTCGTCAGTCATCTTGTCCCAAGCGGCCTTCATAACACCATGGTCACGCTGCCAAAGAATCATTTCTTCAGGACCACCCATTTTATTCTGACGGCCAAAGGAAGTCGGGCAGGCAGAGATTGCTTCTATCAAACTGAAACCCTTGTGCTGAATACCTTTAACTATCAGGTCAGTCAACATTTGTGCGTGGAAAGTTGTTCCCCTTGCTACAAAAGTTGCACCTGCCGCCTTAACCAATTCCGTCACATCAAAATCATGTTCAATGGTGGCATAAGGGGCAGTGGTGGCCTTGCTGCCGGTGGGGGTCATAGGACTGTATTGGCCGCCGGTCATACCGTAAATACTGTTGTTGAACAATACCACAGTCAAATCAATGTTGCGGCGGGCCGCATGGATCAAGTGATTGCCGCCAATCGCAGTGCAGTCACCGTCACCGGTTACAACCAAAACATTCAGTTTGGGATTGCCCATCTTTACGCCGGTGGCAACGGGCAAAGCCCTGCCGTGAGCGCTGTGGACCGTGTTAAAATCAAGATAACCACTGGCACGGCTGCTGCAGCCGATACCGCTTACTACTGCCACATCGTCCTTGTTCAAACCCAATTGGTCAATAGCCCTTACCATGCAGCCGGTAACAATACCGTTGCCGCAGCCGGGGCACCAGATATGGGGCAGGCGTCCGGGGCGGAAATATTTTTCTATCAATGCTTCACTACTCATTATTTTACCCCTCCCATCGCTTTTTTGATTTCTGCCAAAAGTTGTGCCGGCGTTGCGGGCTCGTTGTCATATTTCGCATAACTGAATACGGGAACCTTGCCCTTGACCGCTCTTTCCACTTCACCCACATATTGACCGAAATTCAATTCATGAACCAAAATCCCTTTAACCTTGCCGGCCAGTTTCGCCATTTGTTTTTCTGCAAAAGGCCAAATTGTTAGGGGTCTTACCAAACCAACTTTCAAACCTTCTGCCCTTGCCATAGTTACTGCATCCCAGGCAGTACGGGCCGCACCGCCAAACGCCACTACGGCAAACTCCGCACCGTCCATCATAAAGTCCTCGGTCTTAACAATATCATCATAATGGTCTGCCAACTTGTGATACTGGCGGTTGGTGGCAGCCACTGTTGCACCAGGAGTCCCCTTCGGGAAGCCGGTTTCATCATGTACCAGACCGGTTACATGCCAGCGGTAGCCGCTGCCGAAAGCCGGCATGGCGGGAACACCGTCCTCATCCGCTTTGTAAGCCAAAAATTCTTCCGGCTTGCAAGTCGGCTGCTTACGCACCGGTTGCGGAATATTGTCATAGTTGTCAGGCAGTTCAATCTTTTCACGCATGTGGCCCACAACTTCGTCCATCAGCATAATAACAGGCACACGGTATTTTTCGCTCAATTCATAAGCCCTGCGGGTCAAATCAAAGCACTCGGGCACACTGCTGGGGCTTAAAGCAATCATCCAATGGTCGCCATGAGTTCCCCAACGGGCTTGCATAACATCACCCTGGCTGGGGCTGGTGGGCTGGCCTGTGGACGGACCCACACGCTGTACATTCACCAATACCAAAGGAATTTCTGCCGCACAGGCATAGCCAAACAATTCCTGTTTCAAGCTGAAGCCCGGGCCGCTGGTGGCGGTCATAACTTTTTTGCCGGTTAAGGATGCCCCAATAACCGCACCGATGGAAGCAATTTCGTCTTCCATTTGCACAAATTTACCGCCAACCAAGGGCAGTTGCTTTGCTAATTCTTCGGCAATCTCTGTGGACGGGGTAATGGGATAGCCCGCAAAGAAACGGCATCCTGCCGCAATTGCGCCCTCCACCACCGCCTGATTGCCTTGCATCAATAATACTCTTGACATTCTGCACTCTCCTATTTCTCTACAAAAATAGCATAATCAGGGCAATGTTGCTCACATTGACCGCATTTGATACAATCTTTTTCGTTCACCGCCTCAATCTTTTCAACCTCATTGACGGCAAGCACCTTCTTCGGGCAAAGTGCGGCACAAATTCCGCAACCCTTACACCTTTTGGTAATAATCTTTAATGCCAATTTCAAAACCTCCTTTGCATTTTCTGTACCATTATTAACATAATGTTATTTGCATATTATAACATTTTAATCAAAAAAAATAAAGTGCCGAAACAAAATTACCATAAAAATACCGCCCCAAACAGGGACGGCATTTTTATTATGCAGATATTTATTTGAAATATCTTTCCAAAAGACCTTTCAAAGCACGGCCGTGACGGGCTTCATCCTTCGCCATTTCGTGAACAGTGTCATGAATAGCATCCAAGTCCAATGCTTTTGCCCTGTTCGCCAAATCTAATTTGCCTGCGGTAGCGCCATTTTCCGCCTCCACACGCATTTCCAAATTCTTCTTGGTGGAAGCGGTAACTTTTTCACCCAACAGTTCAGCAAATTTTGCCGCATGCTCCGCTTCTTCCAAAGCCGCTTTTTCCCAGTATAAACCGATTTCAGGATAGCCCTCCCGGTGAGCAACACGGCTCATAGCCAGATACATGCCAACTTCGCAACATTCACCTTCAAAATTAGCCCGCAAATCCTTCTTAATATCTTCCGGAGCATCTGCCGCAATACCAACCACATGCTCGCAGGCCCAGGTCATTTCACCAGTCATCTTGGTGAACTTGGATGCCGGTGCTTTACATTGAGGGCACGCTGCAGGCGGTTGCTCCCCTTCATAAACATAACCACATACTTGACAAACCCATTTTGCCATTTTTCTTTCCTCCTTTTGGTCTGTAAAAATAATCGGCGTTGTACAACTTTCTTAACGCCTTATTTATTATAACTCCTAATTAGTATTTCGTCAAGTTTTTGGGAAATTGAAATTTTCTTTGCCAATCGGCATAAAGATAATGTATAATATAATGTTATGAACAAGGCAAACCACTTTTTGAAAGGGACATTGATTTTATCCGTCAGTATGGCGGTGGTAAAAATCATCGGTTCTTTGAACTGGATAATTTTAGCACGGGTGCTGGGCGGCGAAGGCATTGGCATTTATCAGATGGGCTTTCCCATTTACCTTATGGCCATTACCATTTCCAGTGCCGGTATTCCTGTGGCTATTTCCATTATAACGGCGGACAAACTGGCCCACAAGGATTTTCGTGGTGCCAAACGGGTCTTTAATGTATCTTTACGCCTGTTGGCAGTTACAGGCCTGTTCTTCAGCGTGCTGGTCTTTTGCAGCGCTTCCTGGCTGGTGGATTCCCACTTTATCCGGGACGCAAGAGCGTACTATTCCGTCATTGCTTTGAGCCCCGCTATTTTCTTTGTCACCTTTTTGGCATCTTTCCGTGGCTATTTGCAAGGTTGGCAGATTATGACCCCCACGGCGGTAAGCGAAATTGTGGAGCAGTTGGTCCGTGTTATGACTATGCTGGTTTTCGCTGACTTGCTTTTGCCAAAAGGACTGGCATTGGCCGCCGGCGGTGCCAGCATGGGTGCCGGTGCCGGTGCCATTGCGGCGCTCTTGACTTTGGTGTATTTTTATACCCATTTGAAAAAAAAGTTTCAGGCGGAGATTGAAGCACAGGACCCCTCCGCCCCTTTGGAAAGTGCGGAACATATTATTAAGCGTTTGTTAAGTTTGGCCCTGCCCGTTTCTTTAACCAGTATTATGCTGCCCCTGGGGGCAAATTTGGATTTGCTCATTGTGCCGCAGCGTCTTGAAGTTGCAGGTCTTACCCTTTCCAACGCCACAGAAATGTTTGGCTACCTTACGGGCATGGCAGTGCCTCTTGTAAATCTTGCGGCTATTTTTACCGCCGCCATGACCATGAGTTTGGTCCCCTCCATTTCGGAATCCAAAGCGTTAGGTGATTGGGAAACACTGCGGCACAAAGTCCGGCTTGCCATTCGCAGTACCTTTATCATTACCTGTCCCTGCTGTATCGGTCTTTTTGCCTTGGGCGAGCAAGTGGCGGAGTTTATCTATGACGCGCCGTTGGCGGCAGATGCCATCCGGGTCATGAGCGCCGGCATTATCTTCTTGGGACTGCATCAAATTTCCACCGGCATTCTGCAGGGGCTGGGGCACACGGGCATTCCCGTTATCAATATGCTCATTGCCTGTATTGCCAAAGTTGTTTTGAACTGGACCCTCACCGCCAATCCCGTGTATGGCATTAAGGGGGCCGCCTTCGCCACGGTCTGCGATTTTGCCCTGGCCGCAGTGCTGAATATGATTTATGTCTATAAATACACCAAATACATTCCCCATGTCATGGGTTTCGTCAAACCTTTCTGTGCCGCTTTGGTTATGGGGGCTGGCATCTTCGCCGTGCTTCATTATCTGCAGGGGGCATGGGGCTTGGCGGCGGCGTTCTTCAGCGCCATTGCAGTTTATGGAATAACTCTTTTTGCCCTTCGTGGCATTACCAAAGAGGATTTGAAAAATATACCTTTTGTCAGGAGCAGAGTAAAATGAAAAAATTTTTATTGTCACTCTTGTTGTCCTTAAGCGTTGCCGGCACAACCCACGCCGGGATGATTTCTTTGGAAAAAGAAATTGCCCTGGGCCGGGACACGGGCAAGCAACTGGAAGCCCAATACGGCATTTTGCAGGACAACTACCAGCAGCAACGCATCAACCGCATCGGCCAGCGGTTGGCGAAGGTCTGCGGCCGGGACGAAATCAAAGAATGGAAATTCACCATTTTGAACAACAAGGAAATCAACGCCCTGGCCTGTCCCGGCGGTTTTATCTATGTGTTCAAGGGACTTGTTGACTACATGCCCAGCGATACGGAAATTGCCGGAGTGCTGGGGCACGAAGTGGGGCATGTGGCGAAAAAACACACGGTCCACAGCATTGAAAAAAGTATGTGGGGTTCTTTGGGGGCAATTTTGGTGGGAGTTGCCACCGGCAGTTCCGCAGGAATGCAGGCCTCCATGATTGGTATGCAGGCGTTGCAAAGCGGCTTCAGCAGAACGGACGAACGGGGGGCGGACAAGGAAGGGGTGAACAACACCTTGAAAGCCGGTTTCAATCCCTATGCTATGCTCATCACCGCCAGCAAATTAGAGGACTTGGCTGCGGAACAGCACACACCCAGTTACGGGGTTTTCAGCAGCCACCCGGAGCCGGAAGAACGGATTAAACGGGTAACCCAACAGATTGGCAAATTAAAAATAACCCCCACCATTGAAACAACGGAACGGGGGGTTACGGTAAAAGAAGGCAATCTTTGGAGTCATGATATTAATGTGGGCATCGGCAATACCAAAGCGCTGTACCGTGGCTATATGCTGGCGGGTTCCATGTGGGTGGTAAAACAAAAGGGCTACATTGTGCCGGAACAATTTTTTGTCATCAATGACGGGCCTAAAGCAATTGTTTATTATAACGATACGGAAGTTTATACCTGCTATAATGCGGACAGCACCAAAGGAGCCAGCGCCTATGCCAACAATTTGGTGGCGAAACTGCGTGACTGGGCGAAACTGGTGAACAGCGGTGCCATCCCCGTGAGCAAGGTAGAAACAACGAATAAAAAAGATAAGAAAAAGAAAGGAAAGTAAAATGAGTGAATTTAGTTTTCAAGGATTTACAAATTATTTGGTGAACGCATTTCCCGCTTTTTGTGGCAATTTGGTTCAAAGCATTATTACCATTGTGGTTTTCGCAATCCTGTACAAGGCCTGCAACCGGGATGCCTTCATGTTGCGGATGTTGACGGGGCAGGTGAAATCCAAAGCCGCCACCAACCTGTGCCAGCTGATTAGCAAAATTTTGCATATCATTATCCTGTTAGTCGGTGCCATAACATTGGCAGGAGCATGGGGTTTCAACCTGAATGCAGTAATTGCCTCCTTAGGCATTTTCTCTATGGTACTGGCAATGGCCGCCCAGGACAGCGTAAAAAATTTCTTCGGCGCCTTTGTGATTCTGATGGAAAACACTTTTCAGGAAGGAGATAAAATTACAGTGACCGGCATCACCGGAACCGTAGAAGCCATCAACTTCCGCAGCACGGTTGTAAAAACAGAGAACGGGGAAAAGATTTATATTCCCAATGCAACTTTCTCCGGTGCAGCGATTACCAATCATTCACAAAAATAGGTGGAAAGAATCAGGGTTTAGGATAAAGGAATTAGGAATTAGAGAAAAGCAAACAAAAAGCGGAGTGCAGCTCCGCTTTTTGTAACATTAAAATTTTAATCACAAGAACAAATTACCTTCATTGTGAATTGTGCATTGTGATTTGTGAATTAATTATAAGCATTCTTCCAAAATCTTCGGATTGTTTAACGCGCTCTCCAAAATTTTACTCAGTACGCTAGTATAACCGTCACCAAACTTTTTTGCCTTTTTGTAACTCTCATTGGACAAACGCAAAGACACCACCCGTTTCAAACGACGGGATTTTTGTTGCCGCATCAGCATTTTAATCTCTGCAATTTGGTCATCCGTCAGTTCCGGACAATCCTCATCAAACACAATCGGACGCTTTGCGGCCTCCGCAACCTGCTGAAGCATTTCCTCTGTGGGTTTTTGGCCTCTCTTAAGAACATAAGTTTTGATCATAATATATCTCCACCTCCTTCTTCGTCGCTAATCTTGCTGAAATCAACCTAATCTTTTCACGCCTGCGAGTAAAAATAACATACAGCATATTTCCAACTCTGCCTATAGCGATATACCTATCCTCATCAATACTATGACGAGCATCATACATTTCTACGTGATATTCGTCATTAAAAACAAATGCTGCCGTTTCAAAATCAACACCATGTTTCTTTTGATTCAACAAATTCTTATTCTCATCCCATTCAAACTTTAATTCTCCCATACTTTATTCCTTTCGTTCATAGTATAACATAACGTAATACATTTTGTCAATTGATTTTATACAAAAGATTAGTATAAAAAAGAAAAGTCAGACATTTTCTCCGCTTTTGCCGGCTTATGAAATTTTAATCGCCGGAACTTTTTACCTTAATTATTCATTACTAATTACTCATTATACTTTATCCCATCTTCCCCACATATTCCTTAAATCTTGGCAAAACAAAATCCAAACATCCGTACTCCGGCACGGACAATATACCTTTTTTCAACAGACGTTGACGGTACACACTAAATGTACCGGATTCCATATTCAACATCTGCCTAATCGTGTTCACTTTAAAATTATTGGATTTTGCCATAGCATGCAAAACCTTTTTATCCATTGAAGAAAGTTCTGACCAAATCTTATCATAAACATACTCGCCTAAATAAGCATCAAATTCAAGCAAAACATCATCACATTTTTTCTGTTCCTTAAAGCATAAATAACCCAATAACTGAAAAGCATAAGCATATCCTTTAGTCAAAACGGCCATCGTATGTGCATTCTTATCTGACAAGCCGAAAACTTTTTGATAATTTGCCTCAACCAACCGCATATTCAGCGGGCCCAAAACAATCTTAGGTGCACGATAAAGAAACGTCATTGTTTTAGCATTTTGCAAGTCATAAATATTTTCATGCAAGCCAGTCATTAAAAGAAAAACATTATAATTTTTGCGAATATAGATTTGAAACTGACTTACAAACTCACGCACAAATTTATTAGGTACTGCCTCATCCAAAGTAACAAGAACCCGCTTCCCTTTTTCCGTCAGTTTTGCCAATATCCTGTCTAAAACAACTGCATTATCTTTTATTTGTTCTCTTGATCCCAATTCCAGCCCCAACCCAAAAGCAGATAATTTAAGTTTGGCATTCTTTAACAAACTCAAAAAGCCCTGATGCCCTGCCAGTTCCGCAGCCAAAGCATCAATAAGATTTCTTTCCGGACTTAAATCTACCACCAACCATTTTTTATCCTGACGTAACTCATTTGCAACAGCAGTAAGACAAACAGTTTTTCCAACCCCACGAAGACCGGTCAACATACAAACCTGATACTCCGGCACATCGTTTTGAAAACATCCCAAAATATCGCTTATCTCCTGATTGCGGCCTATTAAATTTTCCGGTTTCCTTCCAAATGTAAGAGTGTACGGATTTTTCAAAGCATTTTTTTTCATAACTCTATAAACCTTTTATAACCTTTCATAAGTTTTAGATTATTTTATAACCTTTTATAGGTTTTGTCAAGAAAAAGGTTTCAGGTTTCAGGTTACAGGATAAAGAAATTAGGGGAATGCAAAGTATAGAACATCGGGCATAAAGCATAAGGCATAAGGCGTAAGAAATGTAAAAAGTTCCTATAATTTAAAATAAGAAGTTCGCATTATGCAA
Organism: Acidaminococcaceae bacterium; assembly: GCA_045598345.1. GTDB lineage: Bacteria > Bacillota > Negativicutes > Acidaminococcales > Acidaminococcaceae > Phascolarctobacterium_B. The sequence continues at coordinate 24,159 of JAZLLX010000122.1, forward strand.
ACTTCCATAAGTCCTGATTTCTGAATCCTTTACCCTAATTTATAATCACAGAAACATTCCACATTCATTCTTAACTCTGCATTCTAAATTTTTAATTATGTTTAAACTTGCTCTAACGCTTTAAAAATCTCTGCAATAGCATCATCAATATCAATTTCCAACCAGTTTTTACGAGAATCCATTACCCTACGAAGATACTTTTTGTTCTCAAAAATATCTCCTAATCTTTTCTTTATATCACCCATATCTTTTTCCAGCATATTGGCATCTTTAAAAACATAAATATCCAGACACTGCTGCAATTTATCCTTACGCACTCCCCTCGCCAAATAGCACAAGTCAAATATATCTTTATACCTGGTTGAATAAGTTCCAAATTTCAAAAGTGATTTTATCTTTTCCGCAAACATCTGTTCCCTTGAATTAATTAACAATAATGCCCCTTCTTCATCAAAACAAACACCAAAACAATATTCGTCCTGCTCAATTTCCAAATATTTATGTACACCAAAATCAATCTTGCTGTCCAGTTGGTTTCCCGCAGTATCCGTTATGCGTATATAAACCCTTTTCCCTTTGTAATCCTGCTGCTTAAGTTCTTCAATCGCACCAACAATAGCAATATTGATACCATCCAAACAATTTACCTTATCAATAAATTTTCTTATCATGACATCGTCCAAAGAATACCTTATAAAATCTATATCAAGGTCAACCGTCGCCCTTCTGGCATCTTCAGACAAACTCCGCATTACCACCCCTCCCTTAATCGTAACATTATTACTCAGGGAACTCTTGGCAATCCCGGACAATATAATTTCCTGACACAATCTGGACGCCGCATTAGCCGTTGTTAGCTCCTCACCTTGCAATTGGTTCAAACATTCCAGCAAATTCATCATCAAAAAACCTCCAGTTGTATTGTGTTTCCCAATTTTTCCCTTCTCTCAAAACATTGCAAATACTTATCAATTAGAGCAACATTTAAATCCTGCACTTTATCACGGTAATGCCCTATAACCTCCTTGTAATAATCAAAAGGAATTTTATTCCTATTACGAATAAGCTCAATAAGCATTCTTTCCCTATCATAAACACGCAACCTGTTGCCTTGATAATCTAATACAGTTAACCCTACATCAAAAATATGCTTGCTAACAAAATGCTGACGAACCCTGCTATCGCCTATCTTAAGTCCGTCCCTTGGAGAAGCAACAAAATACTTGTCAGGCACTTCATCCGACAAACCATGATAATACCAGGCACTCTGCATAGTAAAAACACAATTTGGATATTTACACAGTATAACACTCAATTCATCCCAATATTGCTCTGTCGAATAGACCCCCGGCTCAACCTTAAACAAAGCCCCGGAATCTATGGCCTTTCTAATCCCATAATCATTATTAAATTTTGTGATACAATCAGAATATGTGCAAATCATTTTAGTTAACGCCCACATTTTTGACACTATTGTGGGCTTTTACTAAAAAGTATAACATTAAATTTATAAAAGTCAACTAATTTTTTTTAACACAAACATCATAAAAAAATACACCAATAAAACCAGAAGAAAATGCGGGGAAAGACAAGCAAAAAGCGGAGATTTTCTCCGCTTTTTGCTTGAGGTTATAAATCTGCTATAACTTATCAATAGTGTCTATCAAAGCATGTCTCTTAAACCTGCTACAGATTTCATAATTTGTTCACTTATTTTTTCTCGCTCTGCTCCACCTGATTCATAAAAATCTCTAATTAAATGCCTTAATAAAAGTATTTTTTCCCTTTCAGCATGAGTTAAATACTCCCAATTTTGTTCAATAAGAAAACTTAAATCGAATAAGTAATCTTTCATATTTGATTCTATAGCCCGTTGTCTAATAAAACTTTCATACTCTTTTCTTTTTGACGCTCCAACCCATATTTCATTTACATATGAAACAAACACGCCGAAAAAAAGCAGAAAAGAAGATGCCATTATTCCCATCATATAAGCATTACAATCTTCCATACTTTTTTCACTGAAAAATAATACATAAAATAACATATAAGCAATTAATTCTACAAGCACCATTTTAACTTTATTTCTATACCTTTTAGGTTCATACATTTGAACAAATTCTAACATTTTTTCTCCTTTCAAAATTTAATAATTTTCAAGTTTTACATTATCCATTTCCTTCAACTACTATCACAAAATACATTCATGTACTCACCTCCGTTTATGATACAAAAAATCCCGTGGACAAGCCACGGGATTGATAATCAAAAATATTCCACAGTGTCTCGTCAAATATGTCCCTTCACATATGTGTTAATGTACGCAACAAATTTTTTCAAATCAGTATTAAATTATATTTATTCTATCATAACACAAAATTCCAGTCAATAAAATTTTCTGCTTCGATCAATTGCAAAATGCCTAAATATTTTCAATCATCCTTTTATAATATGCCTTATTTTTTTCTACTTTTTTTCGATTAATAGAATACAATTGAAGTATTTTATCCAAACGCTTTGAATAATGTTGTTTCAAAAGCTCTGGTTCATCTATCATAGAATCCAATACATTCAACAATATCTTTTTTTCCCCAGAAGATAAAGATTTATACAAATTTTTCCATACCGATGTCAATTCTGTATCTTCATAAAATTGTCTATACCTAATAAAGTCATCCGGCATTGTAAGGATAAGCATAAATTCTCCCTGATTTCTTCCAAATGCTCTTTGAAAAAAATCTTTTTCTTTTGCTACTACCCCTTTTGTAACATTTAGAATTACATTAATCGCTCGTAAATATTTCTTGTGCCAATACTCTCCTACACTATTTCTATCTATCCTTTCAATATCAGCATATTTCATTGGAAAAGAAAATAATGTTATCCCTTTTTTCTTATATTTTTCAGCAAAACTAATATTTAAATGTAATCTTTGCCATAAATCTTCCGGCTTATCCTTATAATTATACAAAATATAGTTGGAAAATCTCCTTATGCCATTCCTAACAGCCAAAGCCATAGCTGAAAGGTACTTATCCTTCATAGCAATATCATCAAATGCAATACGACATGGATTAATTGCAAGTTTAGCAAGTTCTTTAACATTTTTCTCGTTAAATAGCCTGCCATCAAGTCCTTGATTAAAATCCACCCAACGGGAAAGCACATGTTTATCATATTTGAAAAACAGGCCAATCATTTTGTCTTCATTATCCAAAAGCCATTTAATTAACAAATCATCTTGAATAAAAACTTTATCTTTAATAATCTCGCTCAATAATTTTTTACTTTCATTCGTCAAACTTTTCTTTTCACTAATTCTAATAATTGCTAATTTTATACGATTTAAAAGAGGTTCTATAACCCGCCCATCTCTTGTACGTTTTCTTAAACTACTAAGGTATCTTTCCATAATATTTGGCATTGCTTGCTTATGATTTTCAATGCCAAATCCCATCTCTATTAATCCATTAACAACTTTTGAGACATTATGAGAGTACAAAAAATTATTGTCCATAATAAGCAAATTTTGCTTGCAACCAAAATGTTTATCTACCCTTTTAATTTGTTCTATAACATTATCACATTCATAAAATTTAGGTTCTAAAATACGCACAGCACAAAAAGGGCAACCTCTAAAACATCCACGTGAGGTGTAAATAAAATAACCATCCGCCGCTGGATATTCATAATCAACATCCCACAGAATATCATAATCTAAATCCAATGCGTCAATATTAACATTATCCTTATACCCAATCTTATTAGAATTTGTTAGTTGACCTTCCACTAAACGAATTCCCGGTATAGCATCAGAAAACTTTTGAGATATAATTGTTGCAGCAATACCGCCAACATAAACATTTTTCTTTCCTAAAATTGAAACATAGTAATTGATGGTACTAACACAAATATCAAAATCAAATGTAAATAATGTTGTTATGAACACTTTATCAAACTTTTCAACTATTTCAGATGGAATAACACCTTTATGAAATTCCACAAAATAACCTTTCGACTTAAAGTATGTCGACAACTTCATTAATCCAATTGGAGGATATTTATTTTTATAATTAGGTTCTACCAACAAAATTTTTCTCATAATTTTTTCTTCAAAATATCTTGGTTTTCTCCTTTAAGCCATTTTATAAAATTTCCATATAAAACTTTTTCGTCTTCCTTACCACAATCACATATCGTCTCTTGAACATTAATATATTTATCAATATCCTTTCTACATAACTTTACCAAAATTTGTTTTAAAACTCTCTTTTTTTCTATTTCTGTTAAATTTTTAATTTCACTACTGCCTTCTTCTACCACAACCTCGTCTTCAGCTATTTTTTGCAATGCTGCATTAGCTTTATCCAGCAATTGTTGCCTTTTGCTGTCAAATTGCTTATTACGATCTTTTTCACTAGCAACAAATGATTGATATTTAGATAAACTATATCTAGCATCATATAAATCTTCTAAAAATTGTGCCATTTTATCCATAAATTCTAATGTTTCTTCGTTATTGATCTCAACAAATGTCCTTCTCGCATTAACAGCTAAATTGATTTTATTTTTAATAAAAATCATCATACCAATTGTCCTAGTTGTTTGAATTAATTCATTAATTGTATGATTCGTATAGCCATTTTGATATAATACATCAATTAATTCCGTCTCATCACAAAGTAAAAAATTATCACAATAGATTTTTATACCAACAAAAACCTTATCTTTACTAACAACCAATTTATCCGCATTAAAAGACAAAAAACCAACAGCATCCCCAAAATCTTTATATACTTGATATTTTCTAAAATGTTCCGCCCCAACAGGCCTTTCTATCTTTAAATTATTGAAGAAAACACTATATTCCTGTAAACAGCTAGGTTCCACCTTGAATATTCTCTCGTAAACATTCACAAAACTTGTATTACTGCTTCCCGCCTTATGGAAAACATTGTCTTTGAACCCGACAGGCAACATCCAACCAAGAGTTTCCATTAATTTTTGTGAGTTAGCGTCAATTAACTTATCCTGAATTTGTTTCTTTAAATCATACATTATAACTAAAAAACCAGTATTACACTTATTAAACATACTATTCTCAGAAAATATTCTATCATTTATAACTTCCTTAATTTCCATTTCAAAATCATTTTCAAAAGACCCAATCCTTTGCATGAATTCTTTATATTCCATACTAATGATTTCGTCATCATTTTTAAGTTTGTCATATTCATCAACATTAATCACATAGCACTGATACTCATTCTCCTTTACATCTAAAAAATTTATAAAATAAAGTCTATGACAATATGACATCCCAGAAAGACGACCTATGCCTTTATAACCAATATTTTTAGACCTAATCTTATCAGACTGACCAATATTTAACATTTTATTTTGAAACTCGTCTTTGGGAATTCCTACACCATTATCCAAAAAAAACAATGATTTTTTCCCCTGAACATCCTGGTTCCAAATATCACATCTACAATGTTCAATGTCTTTACTATTTCTTTTCTCAAATAACTTTTGAAAGGAATCTGCTGCATTTTGAACATATTCTCTAAAAACAACTTCCGGCTTATCATAAAGTGATTCTGTTAAAGTGCGAATAATTTCTGCACCTACAATTGCCTCTTTTCTCATTTTTTACCTCCTATTTTTCATCTGCAAATTTCTAATTCTTTCCCTTTGTCCCATACACGTTTTTTCTTTCTTGCGTCTTTTCTTATACAAATGGACTTCTTTCTCAAAAAGTTCCTGTAGCTTTATATATTTCGAATAATTACTATTATCGTATTCAAATTTCTTAATATTACCTGTAATATTCTTTTTAATATCATCAACAAATTTTTCATCTCGCAAAGAGGCCGTCCACCCTAAATTTAGTCCCGTTACTTCAAAATTATCCTCATTAAGAAATGCAAATGGCTTCAAGTATATTCTTTCCTTGATATCCTGCTTCTCAAACACTTTAGAAATTTCTCTATAACTTTCTAGGTCATTTACAACATCCTTGCTCAAAATAACAATAGGAAATTTTGCAATCTTTTCCTCTAACAAATATGCACGAGAAACACTATCTCCATAATATTGATACGACTCTGCCTTATACAAATTACCCGTTGCAATACCGCCTCTAAAAAACACATCTCGCGACATAGCATAAATATTAAACACAAGAAAAAGTTTAATGTATTCTACCAAACATCTTTCGTCATCTGTAAAAAAATACAATGTATCTGATACCTGACCACAATAATAAAGTTTACCAGACACACCTGGCAAATTTTCCATAATTGAAAAATATTTTTCGAATACATCCTTAAATTTTTTTACCTTATCCTCTGCAATCTCTTTTCGAGAATTTTTTTCATAATCATTTTTTTCATCGTCCACATTACTTTGGTTTTCCTTATGTTCTCGTAATAATTGATACTCATCAAAAGCTTCTTTAAAACCTAATGCATCAATAAATGCAAAATAAACTTTTTCTTTACATTCATATTGTACTTTAGATTCCTTTACCATAGATTCCTTTACCATGCCTGAACTAAAATTTTTTATATCATCTCTAAAATCAAATGGCATTTTCTTCTCCATTTTTACCCCTCCTATCATTTACGATTATAAAAAAACAATAATCTATGCAAACACAAAACTATTATACGGCTCCAATATATAACTCCAACAACTGCTATTCAAGTATTTCCCTTCAAAATCCCTTTCTGAATAGCAAGTTTGTCAATTTGCAACATCAATTTTTCGACATTTTCCTTACATGCTTTACCATCCGCTACATCAAAATACATTGGAATTACATTATCGTGTAATTTTGCCAAATCATCTATGCTCCCTTGAACAACATCATTAGCATAAACAACTTTTGCTCCTTCTTCTACAAATCGCTCCAGTGTTGCTCTGCCTAAACCCTTCCCCGCACCTGTAATAAAACATATTTTATCTTTAAGTAACATTTTGCCTACCTCTCTTAATATTCCGACACAATCATTTCGCAAAAATCCAAATTCCTCAACCATATTCATGAGCACTTTTTCACAAGACATTTATAAAAGGGGAAAATCGCACGATTTCCTGAGAAAATCTGCCGATTTTCCCATTAAATATTTTGCCAACTTACATTGTATGACTTGAAGCCAATAATGCTGCCCTTTGTTGAAGAACGTATCCCACTGCATAATGGTTCATTATCCAAATATTAGTTTTCAAAACATCCTTACACCGTTCCATTATCAACACAAATAACATCACCAGTAATAGAAATAGATTGCTCGCTTAATAAAAACCAAACCATTTTAGCGACACTCGCAATATCTGTAGCTTTTTTTAATGATGTTCTTTGATATATTTTTTTCCGTTGTTCCTCGCTCAAACTGGAACTAATCGTTGTTTCCATAAATCCCGGAGCAACACAATTAGAACGAATACCTTTTACCCCCCATTCTCTTGCCACATTTTTAGAAAATGCTTCTAATGCCCCTTTAGTGGCAGCATACATTGTCAAACCTTTATATCCCGTATGTGCAGAAACTGAAGAAATGTGGACTAAACTGCCACTTTTTCTATGTAAAATCATATCCCGTATAACATACTTTGTAAGCATAATAGGAGCAAAAACATTCACCCTAAACATCATTTCTAATCTGTCACTATTAGCATTAGTCACAATATCATCGTATGCCACTGCGGAATTATTGACTAACCCACAAATATTTCCGTGTTTTCTTATTTCTTCAAGATATAATCTTTTTACCCCGTCCACATCACTCAAATCAAAATTAATATGAACATATCTGTTGCCAAATTTTTCCAAATTATCAGCAACGATTTTATTAGTGTGTCTGCTTATACCAATGACCCCATATATGCTATTTTGAAGTATCTCGTTAACGATAGCATTCCCCAACTCTGTCACCTCATCTCCATGTCTCCTGACATCTTAATTATATACAAACACAAACGAATTCTTTTTTTATATCACAATAAAGTCAAGTTTTGCTTCTTTCTAATTTTTCTGTTTGAACGCATAGTGCTATTCTGTCATCACTCCAATTTCCATGCTATCACCTTGCCGTTTTATCTCCTCTTTACCCACAAATACTCACCAATTTTCTACAATGTCTAACAGCTCATATTATCTACAATCCATGTTGTCCACGACTCAAATTCATCCTCATTTTTATTATTCATAACTTTTAGCAAATTATTTTTCAAACATTTTTTAAAAGAGTTACAATCAGAACATTGTTCATCAAGATTTTGATAACTTATCCACAATAATTTATATTTTTCTGTAAATAGCTTTTCAAAAATATATTCCCACCCCTCATCCACATAATCATCAAGACAAATTAATTTTAATGGCTTTTCACAAATAGTTGTAATATGTGTTTGCATAAATAACTGCTGTCCATACAGCAAAATTACTAGCTTTGATAAATAGTACCTCGCATTGCCTACATCTATATCAAACGATGACATTCCGAATGCATTTCCAACAGTATCATTATCAAATTTTTTATCCTGGCATTTATAAGTTTTAATCTTTTTCAACACATTATTAAATGTTTCAGTATCAAAATGAGATACACAATATTTGATCATAAACGAAACTATATCTGAACGTCCCAATTCAATACCCTTAATAGCAGATGACAACAATACGTACAGAAATTTTCCATAAAATTTTTTTGAATCGTTGATCAACTCATTTTTCCTCAAAATTATACTTGATTGATCCCCTCCATATCGTTGCAAAGCACTAACGACACTGTAACTTGCTTCAACAACAAATGTAACATCATTATCCATAATTGCTTTCATAAAAAGTGTTCGATATACCATGATTAATCCATCACTAAAAGTGGCTCATCATCAGAATGTGTGGGTAAAAACATCTGAAATTATCTGCCTGGCAACGTTATATCATAGTT
>JAZLLX010000123.1:0-7275 GCA_045598345.1 Acidaminococcaceae bacterium
TTTTTGTTTATGCGAAGCATTCATAAACCGCCACTTACTTCTCTGTCATTGGTCTTTATTTCTAATTTCTATATGAACACTCCGTGTAGACCAAAACACCCACCGTTCTTCTATGTTCCTAAAAACGGTCCCCCCTCTTCAAGAAGAGGGAAAACTTTCGCACTCTGCCAACTTCCCTGCTCTAATCAAAGGAACATCTTACCACAACTTTAAGATTTAAGTTTTTATCTTTTCATTAGCGACAGCGTAATCGCTCACCCCACCACCGCCAACACGCTCCCGTAGGCGGTCCCCCGCCCCTTTATGGGCGGACGAGGGTTCGCACTATACCAACTTTCCTGAAACCTGATACCTAATACCTGAAACCCAAAATATAGTCACAGGAACTCTTTTCCATAACTTTAAGCTTTAAGTTTTTATCTTTTCATTAGCGACAACGTAATCCTACGCCATTTTGGTGGAGATTTCCAAAATGCAATCTCCCACATCAATATGCTCTCCCGCTTTGACGTGAATGGTGGCAATAATGCCGTCAAAGGGTGCCGGCAGGGTGGTTTCCATCTTCATTGCTTCGGTAATGCAAAGCGGCTGCCCTTTCTTGACACTTTGCCCTTCCTTAACAAAAAGTTTCACCAAAGAACCGCTTAACTGGGCGGCAATTTCTCCCGGCTCCGCTTTATCCGCCTTCTTGCGAGTAAATACATGGGCGCTGATATTTTTGTCCTGTACTTCAATATCTCTTGGCAAGCCGTTAAATTCAAAGTTCACGGTGCGGATGCCCCTGTCATCAGGAATACTGATGGAATTGAGTTTAATAACCAATGTTTTGCCTTCATTAATCTTTACTTTGATTACTTCCCCAATGTTCATGCCAAAGAAGAAAGTGGGGCTGTCCAAAACAGAAACATCACCAAATTCGTTCTGCCTTTGTACCCATTTTTTGAAAACATCGGGGTACAGACAAAAACTGGAAACTGCTTCATCCGTAGTGGGCGCATCTATGTCTTTTAACTGACTGCGTACTGCTTCAAAATCCACGGGGGGCAAAACACTGCCCGGGCGTTGGGTAATTTGTTTTCTGCCTTTTAATACCAGTTTTTGCAATTTTTCGGGGAACCCGCCATAAGGTATGCCGATACGCCCTTCAAAGAACTCCACCACGCTGGCGGGGAAACTGAGGGAGGCCGCTTTTTCATAAATGTTTTCCTCATTCAGGTCATTCATGACCATATACATCGCCATATCCCCAACCACTTTGCTGGAGGGCGTAACTTTTACAATATCACCAAACATCATGCTGACCCTGTGATACATATCTTTTACTTCTGCCCAACGGTGACCCAGTCCAAGGGCGGTTGCCTGATTGCGGAGGTTGGTGAACTGGCCGCCGGGCATTTCGTGAAGATAAACTTCCGGGCTGGGATACTTGTCCGTATTGTCCGTAGCGGCATAATAGGGCCGTACCGTTTCCCAGTAACGGCTTAATTCATGCAATGCGTCCACGTCAATATCCGGCTGACGGGGATGACCGCCCAACGCATAATATAAACTTGCACTGCTGGGATGGCTGGTGCCGCCTGCCATGCTGGCAAGTGCGGTATCCACAATGTCCACACCTGCATCAATGGCACGTGCCATTGTATAAATGGCATTGCCCGTACCTTCGTGGGAATGTAGATGGATTGGCACCCCCACATTTTCTTTCAATGCTTTGATGAGTTCATAGGCCGCCTGCGGTTTCAAAAGTCCTGCCATATCTTTAATGGCAATAATGTTGGCGCCGGCTTTTTCCAATTCCTTTGCCATCATTACATAATATTGCAAATTATATTTGTCCCGTTTGGGATCCAAAATATCTCCCGTATAGCACAGGGACGGTTCCGCAATCTTCCCACATTCACGCACCGTGTCAATGGAAAGCCGCATATTGTCCAAACTGTTCAAACTGTCAAAAATTCGGAAAACATCAATGCCGTTTTTGGCAGAAAGTTTGATAAACTCTTTCACCACATTATCAGGATAAGAGGTATAGCCGACCGCATTGGCACCTCTGAGGAGCATTTGCAAGAGCACATTGGGAGCCGCTTCACGCATTTGTGCCAATCTGTCCCAAGGACTTTCATCAAGAAAGCGGTAAGCAACATCAAAGGTGGCACCGCCCCAACATTCAAAACTGAAGAGTTCCGGCAATTTGCCGGCACTGTCACGCATTACCCTTAACATATCTTTTGTGCGTAGACGGGTGGCAAACAAACTTTGATGCGCATCACGCAAAGTAAGGTCGCTGAGCAAAACTTTCTTTTGTTCCAAGACCCACTTTGATACTGCTTCCGCACCTTTTTTGTCCAAAACTCCTTTGGCATTGGCACGCAGTTCACCGTTAAAAGGAACGGGCAGTTCCAGTTCACGGTAAGTCGGTTTGGGTTTTGCCCCGCCTCCGGCATAGCCGTTTACTGTAATATCGGCAATGTAATTCAAAAGTTTGTTGCCCCTGTCCCGCTGTTTTTCAAATTGGAAAAGGGAAGGTGTGGTATCTATAAAATTGGTGGAACAATGCCCGCTCAAAAAATCAGGGTTGAGCATTACATTGATTAAAAACTGGATATTGGTTTTAACCCCACGAATGCGGAACTCCCTTAAGCAACGCAACATAGTGGTGGCAGCACCCTTGTGCGTAAGTCCGAAAGTTGTCGCTTTAACCAACAGAGAATCATAATATGGCGTAATGACAGAACCGGTAAAGGCATTGCCGCCGTCAAGACGGATACCAAAACCGCCCCCGCTACGGTAAGCGATAAGTTTTCCTGTATCCGGCATAAAATCATTTAAGGGGTCTTCCGTAGTGATACGGCATTGGATGGCATGTCCGTAAGTGTGGATTTTTTCCTGCACGGGAACCGCATTCTCACCCTGATGCATATCTAAACCTTCTGCAATATGAATTTGGGCGGACACTATATCAATATTGGTAATTTCCTCTGTAACTGTATGTTCCACCTGAATACGGGGATTGACTTCAATGAAATAGAAAGAGCCGTCATTGCACGCCAAAAACTCCACTGTGCCGGCGGAAATGTAATGAACATTTTTCATTAAACGGACTGCCGCTTCCAAGATTTTCTTCCGTTGTTCATCGGGCAGGGCAAAAGCGGGGGCAATTTCTATCAATTTTTGATGCCGCCGCTGAATACTGCAATCACGGTCAAACAAATGTACTATATGTCCGTGAGTGTCGCCTAAAATCTGCACTTCCACATGCTTGGGGTCGGCAAGATATTTTTCCAAATATACTTCGGCATTGCCAAAGCATTTCAATGCCTCTTCTTTTGCCAAGGAAAAATTTTGGGTTAATTCATCTGCGTCATTTACCACACGCATACCACGGCCGCCCCCACCGCTAACTGCTTTTACAATTACGGGATAACCAATTTCGGATGCGGCTTTAAGAGCTGTCTCCAGATCCGGCATTTCTGTGGTTCCGGGTACCATGGGAATACCAACTGCTTGCGCTTGTTTGCGGGCATTGATTTTATCGCCGAACATTTCCAGATGTTCAATTCCCGGCCCTATAAAAATAATTCTTTCCTCTTTGCAACGCTTTGCCAAAAGTGAATTTTCACTTAGAAAGCCGTATCCGGGATGGATGGCATCCACATTATGTTCATGGGCAATACGGATAATGTCTTCAATATCCAAATAGGCATCCACCGGGCTTTTGCCGTCCCCGACCAAATATGCTTCGTCCGCCTTGCTCCTGTGCAAAGACAGCGTGTCTTCATTGGAATAAATTGCCACTGTACGAATTCCCAATTCATTACAAGCGCGAAAAATCCTGATAGCAATCTCTCCACGATTGGCAACTAAAACAGATGTGATTTTCTTCATTTCCCTATTCTCCTTTCAAATTTAACAGAATGACACTTCCTAAAATCAATCCCATACCCAGCATTTTGCCGGGGGAAACGGTTTCGTTGTAAAGCAACAGGCCGATTACGGTTGCCGCAAAGGGTTCCAAGGTGGCAATAATTCCTGCCTGCCCTGCGTCCACGCCGGACAATCCCTTGTTGTAAAACAAATTTGCCATAAAGGAACAAAAGATTACCAGTCCGGCATAGCCAATCCAACCATGAGCAGTAAGTTTTCCCAATGGTATATCCCTTGTGTAAAGCAAGGCCGCAATGGCACAAAAATAGAAGTTATAGGCCGTAACCGTCAGGGGGTGGTAACCCCGGTTCAAAGCCAGTTTGTTGAGAAAACAATAAAGGGCATAGCCAACGCCGCTTGCCAGGCCGAATCCGATTACGGGCAAATTCAAGGGTGTGTTTTCTTCCAACGCCCCGGTAATAAAAACACATCCCGCAAAGGATGCCACCAGCGCCAACAATTTGTATTTGGTCAGTTTTTCGTGCAAAAAACAAATGCTGAGCAAAAGAATGAAAATGGGCGCTGTGTACTCCAAAAGGGACGCCACCCCCAAACTGCTCAAACCGATACAGATAAAATTACAGCCGCTGAAGCCGGGAAAGCAGATAAATCCGGCGGCGAAGAATATCCACAGATGTTCAAGTTTGACTTTCAGATATCTTTTGTCCGCCAAAAGAATCGCCACGGTGAAAACCAGTCCGGCACCGATAGCACGGCAGGTCACCACATCTTCGGCAGTAAGTCCGCTGCCCGTCATCAACCTTACCCAAACACCGATACTGCCCCACAGGCAGGCGGCCAGCAGAATGTAAAAATGTTTGCCCGTCATATAGAATAGTAATCTTTCTTTTGATGGAAAATTTGTGCCTGGAATACTTGGAAACTTGCCCCTTCTTTCCAAGCATCAGCAGGCAGACCTGCTTTCAGGGAAAGTTGGGTCAGCATAGTGGGAACATCCCAACCTTGCTCCGGCGCCACCTGGGGCAGGAACACCGCACTGCGGCCGTGCTTTTGCAAAATTACTCCGTCCCGCCCAATCACAATGTCCTCCGGCCCGTTGATGGGGGATGGTTGGGAAAGAACGGATACCTCAATCGCCAAACTGCCGAACTCATCCGGCACTACGGGATAAAAACGGTGGTCTTCCAAAGCCGCACTTTTGGCACGGTCAAAAACTACATTCAGCACGGGACGGTTGGCAATAATTTCACCGATACAGCCACGCAGTTGTCCGTGCTTGGTCAAGGTAACAAATGCCCCGCAAGGTTTCTGCAATTCTTCATAAATTGATTTTTGAATGGAAAAATCTCCCGCCTGGGACTTGCCGAATAGTGCCACACGCAAACTGTATTCCGCAATCTTCACTAAAGTGTTCCCCGCTTCATCGCTGATGGCCTTGGGCGGTTCTTGGGATAATTTTAATTCTTTCAATGGTTCCTGCCAGTCCGCATCAATCAGGGCGGTAACATAACCCACCGCATTATTCCAGTCGTTTAACTTGATGGCAGAATTGTAATATTCCAATTTTGTGAATTTCGCATTGGCGGGCAGAGCCGACAGCACAAGGTGCATACATGCCTGACCGCAAACTGTCGCTCTCGTGTTATGCAAAATCTTAGCCCAGTTGTTATTGTCATTGGTGCTGAAAGTGGCATACAGTTCCTCATCCAACTGGGGCAGGCGTTGGGGCACATTGTCCACAAAAGGTGTGTAACCATAGTTACTGCCGAAGTGGGTAAAGTCCGTACTGATCACCACCAAAGTTTCCTTGTCCAAGAGTTTTCTGAACTCCTTGGCAAAATCACGGAACAGAGCCACATCACTTTCCGTGGCAAAATCGTACTGCCCCACAATCACAGCCCCCACCTCACAATGGGGCAGGAAATGTTTTACCAATGGCAACTGAATATCAATAGCATGTTCCACAGGATGAGCATTGGGAGTGAACTTGGCGCCGGGCAATGCATCCAACGCATCGTGCAATTCCTTGCTGAAATGTACTTCACCAAAGGGTGTTACCACATCCTCCACCGGTTCCACGCTGAAAGTGCGGAACATTGCCACATGATGGCTGGGTGCCAAAATAATAACCTTTTTGTATTCCTCCGCTTTCACTCTGGCGAAGGCACGGGCAGCCACCGCCCCGCTGAAAACATATCCTGCATGGGGTACCATAATGACAGCAGGATGAGATTTTTCTTTCACTTCCGTGTTTCCGATAATTTGTAAAACTTCTTCGGCGGTGTTGGGATACCAACTGCCGGCAATCGCTGGTGTACGCATTTTCAAAACCTCCCATGTTGTTTGGTGCCGCACCTTGGGCAGCATCCATTTTCCAATTTATTCACCATAATGTTAAAGCCGTTGCGGACTATCAACCCTTCCCCACAATGAGAACAGAAGGTGGTTTCCGCACCCGGTGTATTACCGCAATAAACATATTTCAAACCTGTGCTGTTCGCAATATCCCGTGCTTTTTGTAAGGTAGGGATAGGCGTTGCCTCCCTGTCCGTCATCTGATACAGGGGGAAGAAACGACTGAAATGCACAGGGGTATTCTCGCCCAAATCATTCTTCACAAAATCACACCAGGCGTGTAAATCTTCTTCGCTGTCGTTGAAATTGGGAATAACCAAATCCGTTACTTCCAGCACACAATCGGACTTTGCCAAAGTGCGGAGAGTGTTTAGTACCACATCCCTTTCCACACCACAGTTGGAACGGTACCCTTCCGGGTTCATGGTTTTCAAATCAATATTGGCGCCGTCCAAATAGGGCAGGAGTTTCGCCAAAGGGCCGGGGTTGATATAGCCGGCGCTCACCAGCACATTATAAAAACCTGCTTCGTGCATGGCTTTGGCACAATCATACACATATTCAAAACATACCAACGGTTCTGTATAAGTGTAGGCAATGGATTTAACATTATGCTCCTTCATCCAGTTCACCAACATTTCCGGTGTGGCCTGTTGTGACTGTACATCTTTAGGGCTTACTTGGGAAATAGAAGCATTTTGACAATTTTTGCAATGCAAATTGCAACCGGCCATACCCAAGGACAGCACCGGCGTACCCGGAAAAAAATGAAACATAGGTTTCTTTTCCATCGGGTCTAAAGCAATGGAGCAAGGCGCATTATAAGACAACGGCACAATCCTGTGATTAATATTGGCACGGGCCCTGCAATTTCCAATTTCGCCTTCTGCCAAAGCACAGGCCCTGGGACAGATGGGACAAACTAAAACATCACTCATTATTATTCCCCGGTTCAACTTCACTCTCAGTTTCTGCCTTCGGTTTCAAGTCCGCTTTCAAAGTGAATCCCTTGCCGTAGGCATCGTTTATATCGCT
>JAZLLX010000124.1:0-7248 GCA_045598345.1 Acidaminococcaceae bacterium
TTAGAAATTAATGGTAATATGTTCCGTTGATTATATTTTGGGTTTGAAGTATGCGAGGTTATGCGAACCCTCGTCCGCCCCTAAAGGGGCGGGGGTATCCAAAAAGCAGTAATGCTTTTTGGGTGGTGGGGTGAGCAATTAGGCAGATACTTTTTAGTTAGAAGTTGTAAGTTAGAAACTAATGGTAATATGTTCCGTTGATTAGAAATATAAAGTCCGCTTTCTGCTGACTATTTCCCCTCTTCTTGAAGAGGGTGGCTGCCCTTGCGTCCCCCAAGAGGGGGAAGAGGGTTGAGACAGTCCGGTGGACTGTCGAGCCGGGACGAGCGAAGCGAAGTAACCGAGATGGACGTTTTAAGGATTGGCGAAGGGGGTTGGGAACACAAGGGGCAAGCGGGGTGTTTTTGTTTATGCGAAGCATTCATAAACTTTAATTTTATCTTCTCATTAGCGACAGCGTAATTGCTCACCCCACCACCGTCCTTCTATGTTCCTTTAGACGGTCCCCCGCCCCTTTAGGGGCGGACGAGGGTTCGCATAACCTCGCATACTTCAAACCCAAAATATAATCAACGGAACATATTACCATTAATTTCTAACTTCTAACTTACAACTTCTAACTTACTTAGAAAGGATAAAATGTCAGTACACACGCAACGGATTCAACTTAATATCGGCGAGAGGTTTGAATTGTCGGCGGAACGGATGGTTTGTCAGATTCTGTCCGGCAAAGTAGAAGTTTATGGCATGAACTTGGAAAGCAGGGAACGCCTGTTTTTGCGTACCAAATTCGCCGGTCAGTTTGTTTTTGCCTTTTGTGACGAATTCGCTATGGTGGAGGTATCCCTGCTGGTTCAGGAGACGGCGGAGATACTTGTCTATGACCGCAGCGTCATTGAAAATGTTTGCAATGGTCTTGCGGATGACGGATTCGGCACAGATGCCCTGACTTTAAGACGGGGGATGCAGGAGTGGTTTTTGGATTTGCTGCAACTGGAGTGGGTCAACTACTATGTCATCCACAATGACGAAATAATATCCCGGTGGGTGGACGGAAAATTCATTATGCAGGCCCCGGCAGAGAATTTGTTAGGGGTGTTTGAAGAACATCAAGGCGTCCTGGTTATGCTGGTAATCGGACGGTTTGAACTGCAAAACAAATCTTTCCGAAAAAGGTTGGAGGAAACAAGAAACTGGAAAAATTATCTGGTTGAGGATTCTTTGGAACTGATAAGCGGAACACGGGAGAATTTTGGAACAACAAAGGCCTTTGCCCATAATAATTATGGTTTTCTGGTGGCAAAGGTTATCAACTTTTACAAAATGGAAGAAGTTGATTTGAGTGTTCCCGAATATATGCAAAAACGCCTGGACGGGATGGATCTGCTCAAATACATCATACGTAAGGGGAATATGCGTTTCCGCAAAATCCATCTGGAAAAGGACTGGTTCAAAAAGGACTCCGGGGTCATTTTTGTCAGCAGAAGGGGCGAATGGCAGGCGGCCCTGCCTGTGGGGACTGACGGTTACGAACTTTGGGATGCGGATGGAGGACACCAACCTTTGACGGAAGAAATAAATGGCGAGTTGGATGACAGGGGACTTATCTGTTACCCCGGTTTTATGAACAAAAAAATAAACTGCAAAGATTTTTTCCGTTTCATTTATTCCACCACTTGGAAAAATGACTATCTGGTGATTTTGTTGAGCAGCATTGTGTTGGGGCTGATTCCCCTTCTGACACCGATAATTACCGACAGCATCTTCAGTGATGTCATTCCCACCAATAACTATGGCAATCTGGCGACAATCACCCAGGTGATGCTGGTAAGCAGTTTCTCGGCGGCGGTACTGACCGTTGTACGTTCCGTGGCGGTGGTGCGGATTGTTACCCACACCGGTATTCTGACGGAGGCCGCCATACTTTCCCGGCTTTTGTCCTTGCCCGCAAGTTTTTTCAAACGCTATCCGGTGGGGGAACTGACCACCAGATTGTTAAGTTTTATACAGGCCAAAGCCCTTGTTACGGGGCAGTTTGTGGCAGGGGTTTTCAACTTCTTTTTCGGCTTGTGGAGTTTGGCGCTGATGTTCTACTACAGCATACGCTTGTCCTTTGTCGCCCTGGCGATATGGACGGTTTATTTCGGACTGGCCTGGGCCAATCTTTACCGCTACCCGAGTTATCAGGGAGAACTGATGCGGGCGAATAATGAGCAATCCACCATGACAGTGGATCTGGTCAACAATTTGGGCAAATTCCGCAGCAAAGGCGGCACGGAGCAGGCCTTCCATCTGTGGAGCCAAAAATTTATAAACTCCTGGCAAAACACATTAAAAATCCGTTGGATGAACAATCGCAACGAACTTCTGAACGTATGTCTGAACATAGTGCTGATGCTGGTACTTTACTGCTTTGCCGCCTATGATATGCAAAATGCGGACCCGGATGCCGTTTCTGTCACCACATTTGTGGCGTTCAATGTTGCCTATACCGGCTTCAACATGGCCTTGCTGCAACTGATGCCCGATTTGGTCCAACTGATGGGGATGCCCGCATATTGGGAAAATTTTGCCCCCCTGTTGCAGGAAAAAACGGAATCGGGAAGCAACCTTACGGAAGCGGGTGAACTGACAGGGGAAATTGAATTGCGGCGGGTTGCCTTCAAATATGACGAGGACGGGCCGGAAGTGCTCAAGGATATCAATATCCACATTAAACCGGGGGAGAAAGCGGCTTTTGTAGGCCCTTCCGGCTGTGGCAAATCCACTATTATCAGATTGCTGCTGGGATTTGAAAAACCGAACAAAGGCATGATTTTGTATGACAATACGGATTTGGGCGGACTGGACACGGTGAGCGTCCGCAGACAAATGGGGGTTGTATTGCAGAACGGCAAACTTTTGATGGCGCCAATCTTAAACAATATTATCGGAACGAATAATCTGACCATAGATGATGCCTGGGAGGCGGCAAGATTGGTTGCCTTGGACAAAGATATAGAGGAGATGCCCATGGGTATGCACACCCTAATCAACGATTCCAGCGGCAATATTTCCGGCGGTCAGCGGCAGAGGATTTTGCTGGCACGGGCGGTGGTGAACAAGCCCAAAATACTTATTTTGGATGAAGCCACCAGCGCTTTGGATAATGTGACTCAGGCAACGGTGACAAAAAATTTGGAGGACACACAATGTACGCAAATCGTTATTGCCCACAGGTTAAGCACGTTGAGGGATGTGGACAAGATTTTCGTTTTGGACAAGGGCGTGGTGGCGGAGTCAGGGACTTATGAAGAACTGATGGCATTGGACGGGCTGTTTGCCCGACTTGCCAAACGGCAAATTAGTTAAGGTTTTAGTTTTCAGGTGTCAGGTTTCAGGATAAAGGAATTAGGATTTAGGGGAATGAGTAATTAGTAATTAGAAATGAAAGTAAAGAGTTCCAAAAATTAAATATAGTCACAGGAACTTTTTACCATAGTTTATAACTTTTAACTTATAATTTATAATTAAAAAAACCCTGCCTCAGGCAGTGGTTTTTTTTGTGAATTTCAGGATGTTTTCCCCGTCTTTTCTTTCGTAGGTCACTTTGTCCATCAGTTGTTTCACAAGGTAAATGCCCAGTCCGCCGATGTTGCGGTCCTCGGGGTTTAGGGTGATGTCCGGGTCCGGTTTTGCCAGGGGGTCAAAGGGTTTGCCTTTGTCCCGCAATTCCAGGGTCACGAACCCGTCCTCATAACTGATAATACATTTGGCGGTGCCGCCTTCGTTGTCATAGGCATAACTTGCTATGTTGATGAAGGCCTCTTCAAAACACATGCTTATTTGCATTATCAGTTTCAGGGGGCAGTTTATATTTTCCAATGTTTCTTCCAGCCAGGGGGCGGCGTCCGTGTAGGCCCTTTGGGTGGCCGGAAAAATCCGTTCAACAGTCATTTGTTCCTCCGTTTTCATTATTATACTTTTTTTGTTAAGAAATAGCAAATATTTATAGTTTTTTTTTGTAAAAAAAGGTATAATAGAATTGTTTTTTTATGCGGTAATTTTGTTCATTGTTTTTTAGGTGTGTGTTGATAAGGGGAATTGACGTGAATTTTTTCAACAAACTTAGGGGGGCTTTAATTTCCCCGTCCCGCAGCATTGCGGCGAAAATCACCTGGTGTTTTGTGATTATGGGTCTGGTGCTCATAGTTGCTTTGTATTTTGTAATAAGAAACACTCTGAACCGTCAGGAAGAAGAATTGATGCGTTCCAAAGAGGAATCGGATATTCAGTATATTGAGGATTATATCAGTCCCGGCGGCAGTTGGAGCGTCCGGGAGGGTATGCTTTACAAGGGTTTTACGGCCCTTGGCAACGGGACGGAGGATTGTGCCTACCATTATCCGTTTTTGGAGATTAAGCGTAAGACGGGCACTAATTTGTATGCTGCCATTCATGTTGATTTTGCGGATCCGGCGGTTGTGGCACAGGCGAAGGCCAACAATTCCGTCCACAGCAATTATCTTAGGGTGGCGGGCAGTACCAAGGATGCGGAGGGGAACTCTATTGTTGGTACTTTTGTTCCGCCGGAGATTTCGGACGCTTTGCAAAAAAATAATATTGTCTGCAACAAGGTCAATGTTGAGGGTGTGGAAATTTTCAGTTATTACAGGAACTTGCGGGACAGGGAAGGCAATATTATAGGTTATATTGTGGCGGGCAGGGACGTGAAGGAACTGACGGATCAGGCGGGAGCCGCCAACAGGCGGACTTTGGAGATTGTTTCGGTCATTATGGGGCTTACCCTGATGGGGATGTTGGTTATTGTCCGAAAATTTGTTTCCACCTTGGAAACCACCCGGGATTATCTGAAGCAGATAGGGACGGGGGATTTTCCTGATCATCCGCTGGTGGTGAACAGCCGGGACGAGATTCATGATATGGCGGAGATTATCAACGATATGACGGTTTCCCTTAAGGAAAAACAGCGTATCGGTGCGGAACTTTCGGTTGCCAAGGATTTGCAGGCCAATATTCTGCCCACCCAGTTTCCGGCTTTCCCGGACAGGAAGGAGTTTGATGTGTTTGCCACAATGACTCCTGCCAAGGAGGTGGGGGGCGATTTCTATGATTATTTCCTGCTGGACGAAAAGCATATTGTGGTGCTGGTGGCGGATGTTTCCGGCAAGGGCGTGGGGGCTGCCTTCTTTATGGCCATTGCCAAGACCATTATCAGGACTTATGTGCAGATGGGGCTGAAGCCGGAGGAGGTGTTCAGCCGTGCCAACCGGGCCTTGTGCCAGGGCAACAGCGCCTGCCTTTTTGTCACTTCCTGGATGGGGGTGCTGAATCTGGAGAGCGGTGCTTTGACTTATGTGAATGCGGGGCATAATCCGCCTTTGCTGAAACATGCCAACGGGGAGTTTGAATATTTGGTTTCCAAGCCCAATTTTGTTCTGGCGGGGTTTGAAACCACAAAATATATCCAGCATGAAACAACTGTTGAGCCGGGGGCGAAGTTATATCTTTATACGGACGGTGTTACAGAGGCCACCAGCGGGACAAAGGAACTTTACGGCGAGAACAGGTTAAAGAATTATCTGAACGTCCATAAGGACGAGGACGATTTGGTCAAGGTGCTTTATGGGGTGAAGGACAGTATTGATGAATTTGTTGAGGGGGCGGAACAGTTTGACGATATTACCATGCTTATTTTGCATTACAAGAAAAGTATGGAGTCGGACGGTTTTCAGGAGCGGACTTTCAGCGCCGTAAAGGACGAGATGCAGCCGGCATTGGGCTTTGTGGAGGAGATTTTGAAGCGGGCGGGGTGTTCCGTCAATATCCAGATGCGGATGGTTATGGCGGCGGAGGAACTTTTCACCAATATTTGCAATTATGCATATGAGGACGGCGGGGATGTGACCCTTGCCCTCCGGGTGGCACACGATACGGTTACTTTGAGGGTCTCTGACCGGGGCAAGCCCTTTGACCCCACCAAGCATATTATGGAAATGTCGCCGGAAAAATTTGCTAAGGCAGATTTAACAGGATTAGGTATTTTTATAGTTAAGGGGTTGGTTGATACTATGGAATACCAGTATAATCTTGGCAGAAATATTTTGACAGTCACAAAAAAAATGTAAAATTTGTTAGGAGGAAAAAATTATGAATGTGGTTGTTACCAAAGAAACAGACCGAGTTATTGTGGAAGTGATAGGAAGGGTTGATACAACAACGGCGCCGGAGTTTCAAAAACTGGTTACGGAAGTGATGACGGAAAAACCCAAGCAGTTGCTTTTGGACTGTGCCCAACTGGAATATATTTCCAGCGCCGGACTGAGGGCGCTTCTGATTATTGCCAAAACTGCGAAAGCGGCGGGCATCAATGTGCGGTTGTGCGCTTTGACAGATTTTGTGGTGGATGTGCTTGCCACCAGCGGTTTTGACTCCTTTTTTGAGATTGCCAAGGACAGGAATTCTTAACGGTGGAACAAAATTATCTCCTGACCCCTGAAAATGTTGATGTCATTTCGGATGTTGTCAACAAGTATTATATGGTGCAACTCCGAATGCCGCATTAGGCGTAATTTCCAAATCATAATTAAGAATGAAAGTAAGATGTTCCTGTGATTATAATTTAGGTTTCAGGTGTGCGGGGTTTTGCGAACTCTCGTCCGCCACTAAAGGGGCGGGGGACCACACGAAGTGTGGTGGTGGGGTGAGCAATTAGGTTGATACTTTATCAAGGAATAAATGTCAAAGAACAAAGAATAAAGAACAAATATGGTAATATGTTCCGATGATTATAGTAGTGAGTTTGTTATGTGTTATAAGTTTATTGCTTCAGTCGTAGAGAGCGACCCGCCCCGTCTTGCTCTTCTGTGTTCCTATAGGCAATCCACCCCGCCCACGCCTGGGCGGGAAAAAAGTTTGTATAATGCGAAAGTAACCCTCTCCCCGGGGAGAGGGGCAGGGGTGTGGGGAAACATTGGATTAGGTTGTCGCTTTCTGTTGGAGATGTGAAATGTGCGGGGTTCTCAATCCTCAGTCGCAACCACGTTCCTGAAAGCGACAGCCCCTTCACCAAGGGGCCTTAAGTTCGCATTCAGCGGACTTTTTTTAATCAAAGGAACATCTTACCATCATTCTGTATTCTTAATTCATAATTCTTAATTAAATTCCCATTGCAATCGTCAAAAACCCTAAAATTTTGAAATGTATTGAATAAGTGTTGAAATTTTATTGATTTTGGTAGGTCCTGTC
>JAZLLX010000125.1:0-24103 GCA_045598345.1 Acidaminococcaceae bacterium
GAAAAAAATCCGGTGGTGATGGCTAAGGGGTTCCACCTGTTCCCATGCCGAACACAGTAGTTAAGCCCTTAAACGCCGAAAGTACTTGGCTGGAAGCGGCCCGGGAGGATAGGAAGTCGCCGGTTAGGAAGACGCCAGTGGAATTGCACTGGCGTTTTTCTTTTTAAGCATAAAGAGGAAAGATGATGGACAAAAAACAGTACAAACTTGGATTTTTATATGGCTTGGCGGCTTATGGTCTGTGGGGAATACTGCCTATTTATTGGAAACAGATTCACTACGTGCCTGCCTTGGAAATTTTAGCCAACAGATTTGTGTGGTCTGCAGTTTTTGTTTTCTTTATTTTGTGTTTTACAGGAAGGTTGGAGCGTTTTAAGAATGAAACAAAGGAAACTTTCAGTAATTGGCGGAGCGGGGTAAGAATGGTGGCTGCCAGTGTGATGGTTTTCTTTAATTGGGGCATCTACATTTGGGCGGTTGAGGACGGCAGAATTCTGGAAACCGCATTGGGGTATTACATCAATCCGCTGTTGAGCGTAGTTTTGGCTGTAGTGTTTTTAAAAGAGTGGTTGAACAGATTGGAATGGCTGGCAGTGTTCCTTGCCTTTTGCGGAATCAGCAGTATGGTTGTCAGGACAGGATATTTACCATGGGTTTCATTGGTGGTGCCATCAACTTTCGCAATATATGGCTTATTGAAAAAGTGCATACCGGTTTCACCTTTCACAAGCACAATGTTGGAAACATTGATTATGTTGCCGTTTATGTTAGGGTATTTGGTTTATTTGTGGTTGCAGGGGAACAACGCTTTTCAACTGTATGATACTATCACAGCATTATATTTGGTGGGATGCGGAATTGTAACGGCAACACCATTATTGTTTTTTGCGGCTTGTACGCAATGTTTGCCTTTGAATATGGTTGGTTTTATGCAGTATCTGTCCCCGACATTAAGTATGTTGATTGGAGTTTTGTTATATGATGAAGCATTTACAGTTGCTCATATGTGGACTTTTGGTATGATTTGGCTGGGTTTGGGATTTTTCAGTTATTCGCAATACAGAAAAATGTTGTAATATTAACTTTTGGAAAAGAAATGGAAGGTTTGTAATTAGGGATGGAAATTGATAACAGGGCAAGGAAAATAATTCTTTTGGTGCTGTTTATGCTGATGATTGGCATTTCTGTTTTTGTATTCAGCGGGCAGAAGCATTATGCCAACAGTTTGCCTGTTAAGGGCGGCAGTAAAATTATTCTTAATGACGAGAGTGATTCCGCAGGCAATTCTTCACAAAAACAATCTGCAAGCATTAAAATTTATGTTACCGGCGAAGTTAAGAAGCCGGGTGTTTATAATATTGGGGTCAACAGCCGTGGCTTGGATGCTATCAACTTGGCAGGAGGTTTCACCGAAAGGGCGGATGTGCAGAAGGTGAATGTAACCCGTATTTTGCGGGACGGGACCCAGTTGAATATACCGGCTTTGAAGAAAAATATTGTTAAGAAAAAGGTGGATTTGGGCGAGAAAAAAGAACGTGCCTACAGTTTTAAGCGGCCTGCCATTGCCCAAAAATCTTACGGACAGGATTTGCCCAAAGGTATTTTTGTAGAAAAAATAGCAAGTCCGCCCAATATTCTTGTTTCCATAAACAAAGGCAGTTTTAATGAATTGAATTCCTTGCCGGGAATACACCCGGAGTTGTCCAGACGGATTATAAAATATCGCTCGGAACAGGGTTTTGCGAAGATTTATGACCTGATGAAGGTTAAGGGGATTTCCCCGGATAAATTTGTGAAATTGCAACCTTATATAACCCTTTAAGATTGTGAACAAGATTTATTTTTTGGCAATTACATATTTTTTAGGGTGTTATTTGGGCTTGAAAAATTATACTTGGGAAAGTTTTCAATGGCTGTTTCTGCTATGGTGCGGTGCGGCTTTAGCGGGTATGCTGCTGGCTAAAAAACTTCCCCGGGTATTTTTATTTTCAGCACTTTTATTTTCTTTCTGTCTTGGTTTGGTAAGCGAAACCGGGGCAGGATATGCCAAATTGGAAGTTGGGGATTTCTTTTATAAAAAGGTGGAAATTACGGGCTCCGTTGAACCGTTGAGCGTGAAGCATAATGAATTTGGTAACAGCGGTTATTTGCATTGCGATAAAATTGTGACGGACAAACTTGTTTTTGACAGAGATGTGAAGGTAAGAATTTCCACAAAAGATGCTTTGCCGAAGTCGGGTAAAATTATGGTTACAGGGCAGTTTTTGCCATTGCACAGTTTGCGTAATCCGGGTACTTTTGATATGGAAAATTGGAACAGGGTACAGGGCTTTGCGGGACGCATTCGTAAGGCAGAAATCAGGCCGGCTGCGTTAGAAGAAAGTTACGGGCGGCAGTTTCTTTCCTTCTGTTCTTTGGTCAATATTTCGCTTAGGGAGAGGATGACAAGCGCTATCCCTGGTGATGCGGGGGCGTTGCTCGGCGGCATGATTTTGGGCGGAAGCAATGGTATTAGTGAGGAAACCAGGGAGATTTTTACTGCCAACGGCCTGAGCCATTTGCTCTCTGTTTCCGGCACGCATATTCTGATGCTTTCCAGTTTTATATTGGTCTGCCTCAGACCTTGGAAAAGCAGGAAAAAAGGATTTGTGGTTTTAGGTATATTGATGTTTTACGCCTTTCTCTGCGGTTTGCGTCCGCCAGTATTAAGGGCTTTGATTATGTCCTTGCCGTTGCTTTTTGATGTGCGTAATGTGGAGCGGGGTGTATTTTTGGTCTTGACCGGGGTGGTGCTGTTGATGTTCCAACCCCTGTGGCTTTTGGATGTGGGGTTTCAACTGAGTTTTCTGGCGGCAGGGGGAATCATTTGGCTGGCACCAAAAATAAAGCCCTACTGCCGATTGTATTTTCCTAATTTTGCAGCAGAAATTTTGACTATCACCATTGCCGCCCAATTAGCCACCCTGCCGTTTTTAGCAGCATATTTTCATCTAATAAGTTTTCTTTCGCTTTTGGCAAGCGTAGTGTTTTTGCCTGTACTGGAAATGGCGGTGCCGCTTGCTTTTGTCGGTTTAGGATTGAGTTATTGTTTTGAAATAAATATTGTTTTGGAACTTGTCGGAGTGGTGCTTGAGCAGGTTTTGCACTGGGCGGAGATTTTGGCAATGTTGCCAATGGGAAGAATGGTGGTGCCGGTTTTGCCCTTGTGGTGCGGATTGCTGTACTATCTGTTGTTGATGTTCTGGTTTTATTTTTCCCCAATACAATATTTGAGCTTGGTATGGCGACGGGCAATGTTGGCAGGATGTTCCGTCTTGCTGGTGGGGCAGGTGGCATGGGCGTTCTGGCATCCTCATCCCTCTGCAGTTCATTTTGTGGATGTGGGTCAGGGGGATGCGGCCTTGTTTGTCAGCAAAAACAATAAAGTGATTTTTGTTGATACGGGGGGCTCTTACGGTTACGATGTGGGCAGCAGGGTTCTGGTGCCAGTGCTTTATGCAATGGGACTGAATAAGGTGGATTTGCTGGTGTTAAGTCATGGGGACTTGGACCATGCAGGGGGAGCGGTGGGACTGGTGCGGAATGTGGCGGTGGAAAAAATAGTTTTGCCTTCAGGTGCCGCAACGGAAAGTGTAAGCAATTTGCTGAAGGTGGCGGATAAGAGTGAAATAATTTATGCCAGGGATAAAATGGAATTCATGGCGGACGATGGAGTTTTGAGTGTTGTACAGACCTTTTCCGGGAACAACAGCAATGAAAATTGTCTGGTGTGTGAATTGGCATGTGCTGACAAGAAAATACTTTTCACAGGTGATATTAAAATGGAACAGGAAAGGGCTTTGAATTTGCAGGGAAGTTACACAATCCTGAAAGCACCCCATCACGGCTCAAAATACAGCAACAGCGAGGAACTTTACAACAAGGCAAGACCAAAGATTACGATTATCAGTGTGGGACGGGACAATGGTTATGGACATCCGCATCGGGAAGCACTGGAACGGATGCAAAACAGCGGCACGCAAATTTATCGTACTGATGAACTGGGGATGGTCAGTTTTGAGTTGGAATAGGAGCAGGTATCAGGTTTTAGGGGAATGAGTAATTAGCAATTAGTAATGAGTAATTATGGTAAAATGTTCCTTTGATTATAAAAAAAGGCACCAAAGTGTTAAGTTTTGGTGCTTTTTTATTTGATGATTAAAAGGTTTAAGTTCTTTTTCAACATTTCACCACTTTTTTCCGTTCTTTTATATATAAAGGTTTCAGGTGTCAGATATCAGGTTACAGCGAAGTTGGCATAGTGCGGAAGTTTTCCCTCTTCTTGAAGAGGGGGGACCGTTTTTGGGAACATAGAAGAACGGTGGGTGTTTTGGTCTACACGGAGTGTTCATACAGAAATTAGAAATGAAGACCGATGACAGAGAAGGTAGTAGCGGTTTATGAATGCTTCGCATAAACAAAAACACCCGTCTGCTCTTTATGTTTCTGTGGGCAGCCACCCTCTTCAAGAAGAGGGGAAATAAGTCGGCAGAGTGCGAACTTTGAAAAATATTTTTTTCGCAACCTACTTTTTGTTGTTTTAGGGACTCCATTTATAGATAGAGGGGGAGATAAAATTAGTAATTAGTAATGAGTAATGGGTAATTATGGTAAGATGTTCCTGTGATTATAATTTGGGTTTCGGATGTGCGAGGTTATGCGAATCCTCGTCCGCCCATGGAGGGGCGTGGGACCAGCGACAGTTTTTCGGTGGCTGGTGGTGGGGTCGCTCACTGCAAATTAGAAGTTGTAAGTTAGAGGTTATAGATTAAAGGTAGGATGTTCCTGTGATTATAGCAATAGTCAGCATTATGTTTAAGTTTAGTTTTTCAGTCGTAGAGAGCGACCCACCCCGTCTTGCCTGGGCGGGAAAAAAGTTCGCATTCAGCGTACTTTTTTTATTTTAATTAACGGAACATATTACCATAGTTTTAAGATTTAAGTTTTTAACTTTTCATTCCTTTGTCGTAAGTGTGGAAATACCTGAATTTCCCTGTTTTTTATTTTCTGCAAGTTTCAACATCTTTTGCAATCCGTTTTCAAAGAGCAATGACTTGTCGTAAATTGAGAAAATGACGTCATTTCTTAAGAAGTCGCGTCATTTTCGCGATTTTCGCTAAAATTTTTGAATTTGGCGATGAAGATAATCAATCATTCAATATATAAAAATCGTTGTTTTATTGTTTGTGAATTGATTTTTGCTCTTAAAGTTTTATCGCATTTTGCGAAGTTTGTGAAATTTTATTTGTTTGAGCGATGGGGTTAGTCAAGTTCAATTTTGTATGTAAAGTTTAATTCAAATATTTTTAATGAAAGTGTATGTGAATTTGAAATCAAATTTATTTAATCAACCAATTAAAAGCAGAAATTCTTTTTACTTTTCAAATAGATAAATTTTTTGTTGACTTGTTTGTGTGAGAAATATATAATATGGATGTTTGTGGAGAACGGGGAATATGGGGAATATATTATGGGGAATATATAGTGTTAGTTATTGACAATACATCATATATTAAGAATGTATAATATTAGTTATTTAAGAAAGGATTATGTGGAATGCTTTACTATGAAATTATAGATGGTAAAAAGTCGGATTCTGTTGCCTTGGTTTTCCGTGACCGTACCACTACTTATGGTCAGTTGGCGGAAATGGTGGACAGATGGGCCGGTGTTTTACAGTCAAAGGGTGTGAAAAAGGGTGATAAGGTCGGTCTTTTCAGTAAGAACTCTGATTATTTTGTGGTTGCCTACCTTGCCATTATTAAGGCCGGCGGTATTGTGGTACCTTTCAATTTCCAACTGGCGCCTAAGGAAGTTGCCTATGTTGTCAAAGATACGGCAATGAAACTGATGCTGACCCGGGAGAATATGGAACTGGGGGGCGCTTTGGCTGACACGGGTATTAGCTGGCCTTTGGTGCAATGCACTTTTGAGGAAATTGATAATGCTCCTGCGGGCAAATGTACCAAGGTGGAGATGGATGAAAATGATTGTTGTGCCATTATTTATACCAGCGGGACAACCGGCAAACCTAAGGGGGCAATGCTCAGCCATCACAATCTTATTGCCAATACTGCAAGCAGCCAAAAGGTTATAAACTGCACGCCTGAAGACAGGAATGTGACTATTCTGCCCATGTATCATGCTTTTGCCTGGACGGTTTCTGTTTCCATTTACCTGATGGGGGGCGGCATGAATGTTATTCTGGAGAATTTTGTGCCCAGTGAGGCCATCCAGTTATTGATTAAATACCGTGTAACTACTTTCTTCGGCGTGCCGGCTATGTTGGCTTTGCTGATCAAAGGTGTGCCTACGGAAGTTATGGGCGGGCTGCGTCATGTTATTACAGGCGGCGCTCCTTTGCCCAGGACGGTTATTGATGCTTTCAAAGAAAAATTTGGAGTTTATCCGCAAGAGGGCTACGGGCTTAGCGAGGCCAGTCCGGTGTGTGCTGTTAATCCCACAAATATTGTAAAAGCGGGATCAATTGGCATGAATTTGCCGGATGTGACACTTAAACTTGTCAATGAAAGAGGACAGGATATTACTAAGGACGGAGAGGTTGGAGAACTTTGCGTCAAGGGCGAAAATGTGATGCTGGGGTATTTGAACAATCCTGAAGAAACTGCCAAGACCGTCAGGAACGGCTGGCTGCATACGGGGGATATGGCTTACCGTGACAAGGACGGTTACTATTTCATTGTGGACCGGCTGAAGGACTTGATCATCAGTGCGGGGGAAAATATTTATCCCCGGGAGGTTGAGGAAGAACTTTTGCTCCACCCGGATGTGGCGGAGGCCAGTGTGGTGGGGGTGCCGGACAAATTGCGTGGCCAGTGTGCCTGTGCTTACATTGTGCTTAAGCCGGGCAGCCAGATGGATAAGCGGGGAATGCGGAAATATTTGTTGGGACGTATCGCCACTTACAAAGTGCCTCGGGAATGTGTTTTTGTGGAGAGTTTGCCCAAGAACAATACGGGCAAGATTTTGAAAAAGTCCCTCAGGGAGAGGGCTATGGTGGATTTGAATCTGAAGCAGGGACTTTAGGTTAATTAGTAATTAGCAATTAGTAATGAGTAATTAAGGAGAATTTTCGCTTCGCGAAAATTTCTGATTATATAAAAGGGTTTCAGGTGTGCGGGGGAAGGAATCAGGAATTAGGAATCAGGAATTAGGAATCAGGAATTAGGAATCAGGAATTAGGAATTAGGAATCAGGAATTAGGAATTAGGATTCAGGATTCAGGGGAAAGTTAGAGGTTATGCGAACTTTCTAATTTTAATCACCGGAACAGATTACCTTCATTCTTAATTTTGCATTCAGAATTCTTAATTAGATTGTTCTTTGGTCTTTGTTTGATAAACTAAATTGGAGAAAGGGATTATTATGATAAGAGATGATATTCGTAATATTGCAATTATTGCCCATGTAGATCACGGCAAGACAACTTTGGTGGATGCAATGCTGAAGCAGAGCGGTATTTTCCGTGCCAACGAGCGGGTGAATGACCGGGT
This sequence comes from Acidaminococcaceae bacterium, assembly GCA_045598345.1. GTDB lineage: Bacteria > Bacillota > Negativicutes > Acidaminococcales > Acidaminococcaceae > Phascolarctobacterium_B. Next base: position 7,554 of record JAZLLX010000125.1, read on the forward strand.
TATGGATTCCAATGATTTGGAACGGGAACGTGGCATTACCATTCTTTCCAAGAACACTGCGGTTATGCACGGGAATATTAAAATCAATATTCTTGACACTCCGGGTCACGCGGATTTTGGCGGCGAGGTGGAGCGGGTGCTGACAATGGTGGACGGCGTGCTACTTTTGGTTGACGCTTATGAGGGACCTATGCCCCAAACAAAATATGTTTTGCGTAAGGCCTTGGAACAGAAATTGAAACCTATTGTGGTTATCAATAAAATTGACCGTCCAGACCAGCGGGTGATGGAGGTTATTGATGAGGTTCTGGATTTGTTCATTGAACTGGAGGCGGATGATGCCCAACTGGATTTTCCCGTGGTTCTTGCCAGCGCCAGAAACGGTATTGCCAAGTTGAAGATGGAGGACGAGAGCGACAGTTTGGAACCCCTGTTCAAGACCATTATTGATAACATTCCCGCTCCTGACGTGGATACGGAAGCGCCATTGCAGATGCTGGTGAATACTTTGGACTATGACGATTATGTGGGACGTATTGTGGTGGGCCGCATTGTCCGTGGCAAATTGCACAACGGTGAACAGATTATGCTGATGCAGGATGAGAAGAATCAACCGCAAAAGATTGGCCGTTTGTATTCCTACCAGGGGTTGAAGCGGGTGGAGGTGCCTGAGGCACAGGCGGGAGATATTGTGGCGGTGATTGGCCTTGAGGATCCTAATATTGGCGACACCATTGCGGATTTGGTTTCCCCCGAACCTTTGAAGGGCATTAAGATTGACGAACCGACCCTCAGTATGGTGTTCTGTGTGAACGACAGCCCCTTTGCGGGTAAGGAGGGTGAATATATTACCAGCCGTCATTTGCGTGACCGTCTGTACAAGGAAATTCAGACCAATGTTTCCCTTAGGGTTGAAGATACGGATACGACAGATGCCTGGGTGGTGAGCGGGCGTGGCGAACTGCATCTTTCCATTTTGATTGAAACCATGCGGCGTGAAGGTTATGAATTGGCGGTGGGCAAGCCCAAAGTAATCTACCACAAGGACGAGAACGGGAAGTTATTGGAACCCATGGAGGCACTGACCATTGATGTGCCGCAGGAATTTATGGGCACGGTTATGGAAAACTTGGGGTTGCGTAAGGCGGAGTTGCAGAGTATGCACGAACTGGCAGGTTATTTGCGTCTGGAATTCAAAATTCCTGCCCGGGGACTCATCGGTTTCCGCAACCAGTTCCTGACCGATACGAAGGGTAATGGTATTATGAACCATGTGTTCAGCGGTTATGAACCCTACAAGGGTGAAATGACGGGCAGGACCCGTGGCAGTTTGGTTGCGTTTGAGCCGGGCGAGACCTGTGCTTATGGCATTAACAATGCCCAGGAGCATGGTGTTATGTTTGTTGTACCCGGTGAGCCGGTGTATGAGGGTCAGATTGTGGGTGAAAATGCCAGGGAACGGGATATGGATATTAACCCCTGCAAGAAAAAGCATGTGAGCAATATGCGTGCCAGCGGCAGCGATGAGGCCATCCGTCTGGTGCCGCCCCGCAGTTTCAGTTTGGAGCAGGCCTTGGAGCATATCAATGACGATGAACTGGTGGAGGTAACTCCCAAATCCATCCGTATGCGGAAAAAGGTGTTGAGCAAATTGACCAGGGCGAGAATTGCAGGACGTGAGTTTGTTGCCAGAAAGGCGGGTGAAAAATAATGGGTTTCAGAAGTTCTACAAAAAAGGTGTTTGCCTCCGATGAGGTAAAGAACAATGTGCCGACAAGCGAGGCGGCTTTGGGCACCAACATTATGATCCGGGTGCTGAACCAGTTTGAGGATGTGCACGAGTATGCCGGTGCGTTGTTGCAGGGCAATGTGCTTTTCCTTAATCTTGAACGGCTGAACGGGGTGGACAGGAACAGGGTGTTTGATTTTATGAACGGGGTTGCCTATGTGGTGAATGCCAATGTGGACACTTTGGGCGAAACCAGTTTGATTTATTCCCCGTCCAATGTTACCATTGACAAGCAGGCGGATAATGTCGGAACGGGCTTCTGGTAAAAAAAATAAAAAGAATGTTTGAGGATTGGCAAAACATTTGCTATAATATTAAAGATAAAAATTATTTTGCAAGGAGGATTTTTTATGAACGAGTACACTGGTGATAAGATTCGTAATGTGGTTATCGTCGGTCACGGCGGTGCAGGGACCACTTCTGTAACGGAGGCCCTGCTGTTCCGCAGCGGTGCCATCAACCGTATGTGCAATGTGGCTGACGGAACAACTACCACCGACTACGAGCCGGAGGAAATCAAGCGTAAGGTTTCCGTTAATGCCACTATGGCACCTGTTGAATGGCGGGAGCACAAGATTAATTTTATTGATGCCCCGGGTTTTGCGGATTTCGTGGCAGAGGTAAAGAATGCGTTGCGGGCTGTGGACAGCGCTCTGATTGTGGTTGATGCTACCAGCGGTGTGCAGATTGGCACGGAACAATGCTGGAAACTGGCTGAAGAAGCAGGGCTTCCCAGAATTTTGTTTGTGAATAAGATGGACCGTGAGAATGCGGACTTTGATCATATTTTGGAGAATTTGCGGAGCAAGTTCGGCAAGAAGGTTCTGCCTTTGCAATTGCCTTTGGGCAAGGAAGACAAATTTGAAGGTTTGATTGACCTTTTCAAGATGAAAGCATACCGCGGCAACGGTAACGGTTCTGATGAAATTGAGATTCCTGCTGAATACAAGGAGTCCGCAGAAATTTACAGGGAGCAGATGATTGAGTCCGCAGTGGAAGCGGATGACGAGTGCATGATGCGTTACCTGGAAGGGGAGAAGATTGAGGACAAGGAAATTATGGAATGCCTTACCAAGGGTATCCGTTCCGGTTTGCTTTGCCCCATGATTTGCGGCAGCGCCATTAAGAATATCGGTCTGGGCCGTTGCATGAATGCCCTTATTGATTTTACCTATCCTGCAATTCTCAGGGAGTACGAAGTTGTTAACAAGGCCACAGGCGAAACAGAAAAGCATGACTGCAATGCCCCTATGGCCGCCATGGTATTCAAAACAACTTCTGACCCCTTTGTCGGCCGTTTGAGTTTCTTCCGTGTGTTCAGCGGCAGCATTTCTGCTGACGGTTCCATTTATAACAGCCGTCGTGAAATGGACGAGCGCCCCGGCAGTTTGTTCACCATGCGGGGCAAGAACCAGATTCCTTTGAAGGTTGTTAATGCGGGCGATATCGGCGTGTTCAGCAAATTGCAATACACCGCTACAGGCGACACCCTTTGCGACAAGAGTCATCCTGTGGAGTTCCTGCCCATCAACTATCCTGTTCCAATGTACACCCGTTCCATCTATGCCAAGAAGAAGGGCGAGGAAGACAAGATTATGAATGCTTTGAACCGCCTGATGGAAGAGGATCCCACATTTATCGTTACCAAGAATCCTGTGACCAAGGAAACCTTGATCAGCGGTATGGGCGACCAGCATATTGAAATTATTATGGAGCGTATGCAACGCAAATTCGGTGTGGATGCGGATTTGAGAACACCGATTATTGAATACCGTGAAACCATCCGTGCCACTGCGGATGATATTGAAGGCAAGCATAAGAAACAGTCCGGCGGTCACGGCCAATATGGTCATGTAATCATTAAGATGGAACCCCTGCCTCCCGGAGGCGGCTTTGAGTTCGTGGATGAAATTTTCGGCGGCGCTGTTCCCCGTCAATACATTCCTGCTGTTGAAAAGGGTATGAATGAATGTATGACCAAGGGTATTCTTGCGGGCTATCCCTGTGTGGATGTACGCATTACTTTGAAAGACGGTTCCTATCATCCCGTTGATTCCAGTGAAATGGCGTTCAAGACCGCATCCAGCATTGCCTTCAAGAAGGCAATGGAAGCGGCAAAACCGGTATTGCTGGAACCTGTATATAACCTGAATGTTACCGTGCCCGATGCTATGATGGGTGATGTTATCGGTGACTTGAACACCAAGCGCGGACGTATTCTTGGTATGACTCCTACTGAAGAAGGGCTCAGCGTGGTTGCGGCCCAGGCGCCCTATGCGGAGATTTCCAATTATGCGGTTGACCTCCGTGCCTTGACACAGGGTATCGGCACCTTTGAAATGAAATTTGATCATTACGAAGATGTGCCGGCCAAGATTGCGGAAAAGGTCATTGAGGACAAAAAAGCAAGGGATGCTGCTGAAGAATGATGGTGCCATCCTTCAGTCAATTGAAAGTTGACGAAACCACTATTGGACAATTAAAAAAACAAGGAATCAAATTGCCGATGCCTGTTCAGGCATCGGCAATTCCTGCTTTATATTCGGGCAGGGATGTGATAGCAAGGGCACAGACGGGAACGGGGAAAACCCTTGCTTTTTGTATTCCTTTAATTTCAAAAATTGATACTGAAAAAAATTTTGTACAGGCACTGGTGATTACGCCCACAAGGGAATTGGCACAGCAGACCGCAACGGAACTAAAGAAAATTATTGGTGTCCGTCCAATAAAAGTTTTGGCTGTTGTGGGGGGCAAGGATTTTGAAGTGCAGAAGGCAAAACTGCAGGGCAAGAGCCAGGTGCTGATTGGCACTTCCGGCCGTTTGCTGGACCATATCAAAAAGGGGAACACCAATTTGGGCGGGGTGAAATACCTGGTATTGGACGAAGTGGATGAGATGTTGCTGCAGGGGTTTATTGAGGATGCTGCCACTTTGATTTCCATGTGTAACCCCACTCATCAGACCGTACTTTGCAGCGCCACTCTGAATGAAGAGGTTTGGAAATTAGGACGCAAATTATGTACTAATCCCAAATTGATAGATATCAATCCCTTGGAAACTACGGTCAAAGCCATCAGGCAGTCCGCAGTGAAAATTGTGGAAGAAAAGAAACAGGCCTATTTGGCAAAACTTATCCGGGAAACCAATCCCTATTTAATGATTGTTTTCTGCCAGAGCAAGGAACGTACTAAAGAGCTGGGCGATTACTTGGGTATGCAGGGTTTTAATGTGGATGTGCTGCACGGGGATATGAGTCCGCAAAAACGGAAAACCATTATGAAAAAGTTTCGGGATGCCAAACTGCAAATTTTAGTTGCCAGCGATTTGGCGGCACGGGGCTTGGACGTGGAAGGTGTGTCCCATGTGGTAAATTATGATATCCCCCATGATGCGGAATGGTATGTTCACCGCATTGGCAGGACGGGCAGGGCAGGCCGGGACGGGGTGGCAATTACTTTCTATACACCTGACGAAGTCCGCTGGCTGAAGAATATTGAAAACAAATTAAAAATAAAAATAAATCGTTGAAAATCTGTTTTGATTGTACTATAATATTACGGGTTTACTAAAATGTAGTAAAAGGTTTTATTATTAAGGAGGCATAAGAATTATGCAAAGTTTTAGTTATGATTGGGGCGGAAGAACCCTGACCATTGAAACCGGCAAGATTGCCAAACAGGCCAACGGCGCTGTTTTGGTCCGCTACGGGGACACCGCTGTGGTGGTAGCAGTTACCGGTACAAAAACACCCCGTGAAGGTGTAGATTTCTTTCCCCTGACTGTTGATTTTGAAGAGAAAATGTATGCGGTTGGCAAGATTCCCGGCGGTTTCATTAAGCGTGAAGGCCGTCCTGCGGAAACAGCAATCCTTACCAGCCGTCTGATTGACCGTCCTATTCGTCCCATGTTCCCGGACGGTTATCATAATGATGTGCAAATTGTGGCAACGGCAGTTTCCGTTGACCCGGATAATGCACCGGATATGCCCGCTATGGTTGGCGCGTCCTGTGCTTTGGCAATCAGCGACATTCCTTTTGACGGCCCGATTGCGGGCGTGCGTGTGGGTCAGGTGAACGGCCAGTTCATTATTAATCCTACAGTTGAACAGGCAAAGGTTTCCACTTTGAATTTGGCGGTTGCGGGTACAAAAGATGCAATTCTGATGGTTGAAGCAGGCGCCAAGGAAGTTAGCGAGCAGACCATGCTGGACGCCATTTTCTTCGGCCATGAAGAAATTAAAAAATTAGTTGAGTTCCAGGAAAAGATTGTGGCGGCAGTGGGCAAGCCCAAGATGGAAGTGCCTGTATATGAACCTCCTGCAGATATGGTTGCTGAAATTGAAGCATACGGAGCAGAAAACTTGAAGGCCGCTTTGATGGATGCCAACAAATTGCAGAGAGAAGAAAATGTTGAGCGTGTTAAACAGGAAATCGCAGAGCATTTTATGGAGAAATATCCTGACAATGCGGAAGATGTTGCGTATATCACCCAAAAATTGGTGAAGAAGATTGTCCGCCGTACCATCAGCGTGGACAAGATTCGTCCTGACGGACGGCAACTGGATGAAGTACGTCCTGTTACCTGTGAAGTTGGTCTTTTGGCACGTACCCACGGCAGTGCTTTGTTCACCCGTGGTCAAACTCAAATTTTGAACTGTCTGGCTTTGGCCCCTCTCCGTGAAGCGCAAATTTTAGACGGACTGGGAGTTGAAGAAACAAAGCGTTATATTCATCATTACAATTTCCCGCCTTACAGTGTGGGCGAAACCAAACCTTTACGCAGTCCCGGCCGTCGTGAGATTGGTCATGGGGCGTTGGCGGAGCGAGCGTTGAAACCGGTTATTCCTTCCGAAGACGAATTTCCATACGCAATTCGTTTGGTTTCCGAAGTATTGGAATCTAACGGTTCCAGTTCCATGGGCTCTGTATGTGCCAGCACTTTGAGTTTGATGGATGCAGGGGTTCCTATTAAAGCACCTGTTGCCGGCGTGGCAATGGGTTTGGTAAAAGATGGTGAATACTTTACTATTCTGACTGATATTCAAGGTTTGGAAGATGCTTTGGGAGATATGGACTTCAAAGTAGCAGGTACTGCCCAGGGCATTACCGCTATCCAAATGGATATTAAGATTGACGGCATTAACAAACAAATCTTTGAACAGGCATTGGCTCAGGCAAAGCGTGGCCGTGAATTCATTATGGGCAAGATGATGGAATGTATCAATGCCCCCAGAAAAGAATTAAGCCGTTTTGCCCCCAAGATTACCACTATTACGGTTGACCCGGATAAGATTGCCAAGGTTATTGGCCCTGGCGGCAAGACCATTAAGGCCATTACAGACCAGACCGGTGTAAAGATTGATATTGAAGAAACCGGCAGGGTTTATATTGCGGCGGTGAACAGTGAAGCCGCTGCCAAGGCCATTAAGATGATTGAGAATGTGACCGCTGAGGCAGTTCCCGGAAAAACCTACACAGGCAAAGTAACCCGTATTATGAACTTTGGCGCTTTTGTTGAAATTCTTCCCGGCAAGGAAGGTTTGGTTCATATTAGCCAACTTTCCACAGAAAGGGTTGAAAAGGTTGAGGATGTTGTTTCTGTTGGTGACGAAATTGTTGTCAAAGTTACAGAAATTGATCAAAAAGGGCGTATTAACCTCAGCCGCAAGGCGGTTTTATTGAAAATTTAATTTTTAAGACCTGCGTCACTTACGCAGGTCTTTTATTAAATCAAGGAGGCAGTATGGAGCAGAATGTAAGTTTGCAGGGCAGGGATATTCTGGATATTGAGTCCCTTACCAAAGACGAGATTGAACTGATTATGTCCACCGCTCAGGAAATGAAAAAAATTATGAAGAGCGGTACGAAGAAAGTAGATTATTTGCGGGGAAAATCTGTAATCACCCTTTTTTATGAGGCAAGTACCCGTACCCGCACCAGTTTTGAAAGTGCCGGAAAATATCTCGGAGCGGATGTGGTGAATATCAATACGGCATCAAGCAGTGTTACCAAAGGTGAATGTTTGCGTGATACGGTGTTGGTTTTGGAAAATATGGATTGTGATGCGGTGATTATCCGTACACCTTTGGAAGGTGCGTCCGCCTATGCGGCAAAGGTGGGCAAGCCAATCATTATTAACGCAGGGGACGGGGCCCACGCCCATCCCAGTCAGGCCTTGCTGGATTTGTTCACTTTGTATGAGGTTGGCAAGCATGACCTTGCGGGTAAAAAGATGGTCATTGTGGGTGATATTCTTTACAGCCGGGTGGCACGCTCCAACATTGCCATGTGGAAAAAATTTGGCGCCGACATTTATGTCTGCGGTCCCATGACTTTGCTGCCTCATGATATTGCGGCACTGGGCGTGACTGTGGATAAAAAAGTTGAGGATGCTCTCCGTGATGCGGATGTGGTGGATGTTTTGCGAATTCAATTGGAGCGTCAAAAGAACGGCCTGTTCCCCACACCTCGCGAATATTCCCGTCAGTACGGCGTAAATGATGAACGCTTAAAACTTTGCAAAAAAGATGTAACGGTTCTGCACCCCGGTCCCATGAATAGGGGTTTGGAAATTTCCTACGGTGTGGGTTATTGCGACAACGCCGCCATTCGTACTCAAGTGAACAATGGTGTGGCGGTGCGTATGGCACTTTTGTATTTGACTTTGAAGGGGAGGTAAGCCATGAAAATATTGATAAAAAACGGGCGAGTTGTGGACCCCAGTCAAAAGATGGATAAGGTGTGCGACATTTTTATTAAAGACGGTAAGATTGTACTCATTGGCAAAAATATCAAACGCAATGCGGACGAAGTTTTTGATGCTACGGGTTTGGTGGTAACTCCCGGTCTGATTGACGTGCATACCCATTTGCGTGAGCCGGGCTACGAGGCCAAGGAAACCATTGAAACAGGTACAATGGCGGCGGCGGCTGGTGGTGTAACTACCGTTGCCTGTATGCCAAACACTTTGCCCGTATGTGATAACAGCATTGTAGTTAGCGGCATTAAGGAAAGAGCATTAAGAACTGGCTACGCCCATGTGGAAGTAGTAGGTGCCATTACCAAAGGTCTTGCGGGTAAAGAATTGGCAGAAATGGCAGATATGGCGGAGAAGGGTGCAATGGCTTTCAGTGATGACGGCCATTATGTAAAATCCAGCCGGCTTTTCAACCTGGCGGCAAAATATGTTACCGCTTTTGACAAGCCCTTGATTTGCCATGCTATTGACCCGGAATTGGACAGTGACGGTTTTATGCACGAGGGTTCAGTAAGTGCAAGAAACGGGTTGCCGGGAGTTCCTGCTTTGGCTGAAGATATTGCGGTGGCACGGGATGTGCTGATTGCGGAATACACCGGGGCTCATGTACATATTGCCCATTGTGCATCCAAAGGCGCTTTGGACATTATCCGTCAGGCAAAAAAGCGTGGCGTGAATGTAAGTTGTGAAGTGACGGTTCACCATTTAACCTTAACCGATGAGGCCTGTGCGGATTACAATACATCCACTAAAATTAATCCACCGCTTAGAAGTATGGAGCATGTGGAGGCCTGCCGCCAGGCGGTGCTGGATGGCACGGCCAACGCCATTGTTACGGACCACAGTCCCCATTGCCCGGAAGAAAAGGATGTGGAGTTCCGCAATGCGCCCAATGGTTTCCCCGGTCTGGAAACCAGTTTGGCGGTTGTTTTGACAGATTTATACCATACAAAAATTTTTGACTTGAAAACTATAATCAAAAAAATGAGTTGCGAACCCGCCAAATTATTCGGTATTCCGGGGGGCACATTGAAAAAGGGCTCCGTGGCGGATGTAACCATTATTGATTTGGACAAGGAATGGACTGTCAATCAGGATGATTTCTATAGTAAATGCCATTTGTCACCCTATAACGGCAAGACCTGTCGGGGTAAGGCGGTGGCAACTGTTTTAGCTGGAAATTTTGTTATGAAAGAGGGTAAAATTATTCATCATGCCTAAAATTGCTGATGTGAAAAAAATCTTAGTGATTGGCTCCGGACCTATTATTATCGGCCAGGCGGCGGAATTTGACTATGCCGGAACACAGGCCTGCCGTACATTGAAGGAAGCGGGGTTTGAAACTGTTTTGGTGAACAGCAATCCTGCAACCATTATGACGGACTCCCACATGGCGGACAGGGTTTATATTGAGCCAATCAACGCCGAGTTTATTGAGGCCGTCATCAAGAAGGAAAAACCTGATGCTATGGTGGCGACATTGGGCGGTCAGGTCGGTCTAAATATGGCATTGGAACTGGAAGAAAAGGGTATTCTTGCCAAGTATAATGTGCGTCTTTTAGGTACAAAAATTGATGGCATTAAGAAGGGCGAGGACAGGGAACTTTTTAAAGAGACCATGAAGAAAATCGGTCAGCCCGTGCCGGAGTCCCTTACGGTGGAAACCGTAAAAGACGCAGTGGCCTTTGCCCGAAAAATTGGTTATCCCCTCATTGTCCGTCCGGCTTTTACTTTGGGCGGTACGGGTGGCGGTTTTGCCAATAACGAAGAAGAACTTATTGATATAACGGAAAAGGGGTTGGGTTACAGTCCCATTCATCAATGCCTGATAGAACGCAGTATTGCTGGTTGGAAGGAAATTGAATTTGAGGTTATCCGTGATGCCACGGATCAATGCCTGATTGTGTGCAGTATGGAAAATATTGACCCGGTGGGGGTACATACGGGTGACAGTATTGTGGTGGCACCGGCACAGACATTGGACGATAAGACCTTGCAACGGCTCCGCCAGGCATCCTTTGATATTGTGCGTTCTTTGGGGGTGGAAGGGGGTTGTAATGTACAACTGGCACAGGACCCAAACAGCGACCAATACTATGTTATTGAGGTTAATCCGCGTGTCAGCCGTTCTTCCGCACTGGCATCTAAAGCAACGGGTTACCCCATTGCCAAAGTTACAACTAAAATTGCTATGGGTTATACTTTGAAGGAAATTCAACCCAATGCCAATCCGGCAGACCCTTTGAGTTACGAGCCGAAATGTGACTACATTGTTTTGAAAGTTCCCCGTTTCCCCTTTGATAAATTTGTGACAGCGGACAGAACTCTTGGCACACAGATGAAGGCCACAGGGGAAGTAATGAGCATTGACCACAGTATTGAGGCGGCCTTTTTGAAAGCAGTGCGGTGCTTGGAAATTGGCTTGACGCATTTGGAAATGCCGAAACTTAAAGAGAAATCCGATGAGGAAATCAAGAAACTGGTCAGCCGTTGTGATGATGAAAGAATTTTTGTTATTGCGGAGGCCTTGCGGCGTGGTGTCAGCGTTGATTATATTTTTGATGTAACTAAGATTACGCCGTTCTTCCTGGAAAAAATTGCCAATATTGTGAAGCTGGAAAAGGTGCTGGCAACATCTCCTTTGACTGATGCACTTTTGCGGGAGGCCAAAGAAATGGGCTTTGCGGATGTGGTGATTGCCGGATTAGTTGGGAAAGAAATGCTTAACATCCGTGACCAACGGAAAAAAGCGGGCATTATTCCCGGTTACCATTTGATTGATGTGGCAAGGGCCGGTTTTGTAAATGTGCTGCCCTATTATTATTCCACTTACATCGACAAAGATATGTTGCCCGTGAGCAAGAAGAAAAAGGCCATTGTGTTGGGTTCAGGCCCTATTCGCATCGGCCAGGGTGTGGAATTTGATTATTGCAGTGTGCATTGTGCGTGGGCATTGAAGGAAATGGGTTATGAAACAATTATTATTAACAATAATCCGGAAACCGTGTCCACGGACTTTGATATAAGTGACAAACTTTATTTTGAACCCTTGACAGTGGAAGATGTTTTGAATGTTATTGATAAGGAACAGCCGGAGGGGATTATTGTGCAGTTCGGCGGTCAGACAGCCATTAATTTGGCAGGACCTTTGGCGGCACAGGGAGTAAAGATTTTGGGCAGTTCCATTGACAGCATAGACAGGGCGGAAGACAGGGAGAGATTTGATGAATTGCTGACGGATTGCAAGATTCCCCGTCCTGCGGGCTTTACCTGTTTTGATACTAAGGGTGCTTTGGATGCCGCGGAAAAAGTCGGTTACCCCGTTATGGTACGCCCCAGTTATGTGCTGGGGGGCAGGGCAATGGAGATTGTCCGCAACAGTGAGGACTTAAAATATTACATGGCGACTGCTGTTCAGGTCAGCAATGAGCATCCCGTTTTGGTTGACCACTATATGATGGGAACGGAAGTGGAAGTGGATGCCATTTGTGATGGCAAGGATATTTTTATTCCCGGCATTATGGAGCATGTGGAGCGGGCCGGTGTTCACAGTGGTGACAGTATTGCGGTATATCCTCCTCGGACTTTGAGCGAATATATCATTGAAACAATCATTGATTATACCCGCAAAATGGCTTTGGGACTGGAAGTTCACGGCATGATAAATGTGCAGTACATTGTAAAAGACAATAAACTTTATGTGATTGAGGTCAATCCCCGTTCCAGCCGAACAGTGCCGTTTATGAGCAAAGTTACTTCTGTGCCGATGGTGAAGGTGGCGACCAAATGTGCTTTGGGTTACAGCATTAAAGAACAGGGCTACGAGCCGGGACTGAGGATGTTCTCTGATTATGACAGCGTGAAAGTGCCTGTATTCAGTTTTAACAAAATGAGTAATGTGGATATTACTTTGAGCCCGGAAATGAAGTCCACCGGTGAAGTAATGACCAGTGATATTTATTTCAGCAGGGCCCTTTACAAGGCCTTTGCGGCGGCAGGTATTCGTGTGCCGGAGGAGGGCAGTGTACTCTTTACCATTGCGGATAATGACAAGCCGGAGGCCTTAGAAATTGCCCGGCGTTTTGAAGATTTGGGTTACAATATTTATGCCACCAAAGGTACGGCAAAATATTTGAACGAATATGGGGTTAATGCCCAAGTGGCACAGAAGTTGCAGGAAGGCAGTCCCAATATAATTGATTTGATTAGAGCAGGCAAGATTAATATTGTAGTTGATACCATTAGTCATGGCAGCAGCAGTCATGATGCGGCGGCGGACGGGTTCCGTATTCGCCGCAGTACAGTGGAACATGCCATTCCCTGCTTGACAAGTATGGATACGGCGAGGGAATTGAGCAAGGTTTTGAGTGATATGAAAAGGCGGAAACGCATTGCCATTACGGCTTTGCAGGATATTGAAGAGGATTGGGAAATTTGATTTAATGCGCAATGCGTAATTATGAGAATAAATGTCAAAGAACAAAGAGCAAAGAATAAATGTGGTAGGATGTTCCTGTGATTATATTTTTGGTTTCGGGTGTGCGGAGTTATGCGAACCCTCGTCCGCCCCTAAAGGGGCGGGGGACCGCCTACGGGAGCGTGTTGGCGGTGGTGGGGTGAGCAATTACGCTGACACGAATGAAAAGATAAAAACTTACAACTCAAAGTTATTGTAAAATCTTCCTGTGATTATAAAAGGAAAATCATTATTGTGCGGAGGGATGAATTTCATACTATGAAACGAATTGTAACAGCAAAAGTTTATAAAAATATTCAGTTAAATTCAACTTTGAAACTGATGGAAGTTATTGCTCCGGAGATTGCAGCGGAGGCAGTACCAGGTCAGTTTGTCAATGTGAAAGTAACCAAGGGAATTGCACCACTTTTACGCCGGCCTTTTGGTGTGGCAGATGTTTGTGTGCCCAGGGGCAGTATTACACTGATTTACCGGGTTATTGGTGAAGTTACCAAGCAAATGACCGAATTGAAACCTGGGGACAAATTGAGCATTGTTGGACCTTTGGGTCAGGGCTTTGATTTGGCAGCAACGAAACCCCTGATTGTAGGTGGGGGTACCGGTTTGGCACCCTTGCTGATGCTTGCCAAATTTGGCTTTGGCAATGGCAGGGCAGATTTATTGATTGGCGGGAGGAATCAGGAAGAGGTCGTTTGTTGGCAAAAGTTGTATCAAGGTAATGTAGAAAATATTTATCTTACTACTGATGATGGCAGTATGGGGACTAAGGGTACAGTTATGGCGGAATTGAATGATTTGCTTACAAAGGACTATGACTGTGTGTATGTGTGCGGTCCTGCTCCCATGATGCGGGCGGTGGCTGAGGCCAGTTCCAAGGCAGGCAAGAAATGTCAGGTATCTTTGGAACGTTATATGGCATGTGGTTTAGGCGCTTGTTTGGCCTGTTCCTGTGAAGGCATTGGCAAACGTGTGAAAGTTTGTCAGGACGGCCCTGTGTTCTGGGCACAGGAGGTGGGAGAATGGTAAAACTTTATGATGGACGTTTGGCTGTGAATATTGCCGGCGTTGAGTGGGCGACACCAGTTACAACCGCTTCCGGAACTTTTGGTTTTGGTTTGGAGTTCTCAGATTTTTTAGATTTGAATAAGGTTGGGGCAATTACTACGAAAGGCACATCGCTTTTCCCAAATTCGGGTAACAAAGGTCAAAGAGCGGTGGAAACACCTGCTGGGATGCTTAATTCCATTGGTTTGGAAAATCCCGGCAGTGAATATTTTTTGAAAGAAACTTTGCCAAAATTAAAAAAATATGCCACACCGGTTATTGTGAATATCTATGGTCATAGCGTAGAAGAATATGCCCAAGTTGCAGAAAAACTTGATGTGGACGGTGTTGATATGGTGGAAATTAACATTTCCTGTCCCAATGTCAAAGAGGGAGGTTTGGTCTTTGGCACGGATAAAAAATGTGCCGCCCAAGTCGTAAAATCGGTTAAGGCGGCAACATCTAAACCAGTTATTACCAAATTAAGCCCTAATGTTACAGATATCGTGGAAATGGCTTTGGCGGTGGAAGATGCCGGAACGGATGCTATCAGTATGATTAATACTTTGTTAGGTACAAAGATTGATATTGAAACACAAAAACCTGTGTTAGGTAACGTGGTAGGTGGTCTTTCAGGGCCCTGTGTCAAACCCGTGGCGGTTCGGATGGTGTACCAAGTGGCACAAAAAGTCCATGTACCGATTATTGGCATGGGTGGTATTATGAACGGACAGGATGCCATAGAGTTTATGTTGGCAGGTGCCAGTGCGGTGGCAGTTGGTACGGCTAATTTTGTTCAACCGGATATTGCGGAAACAATCGCACAGGAAATGCTGGCCTATATGGACCGCAAGGGCATCAGGCATATTTCCGAAATCATAGGAAAAGCGTATAAATAATGCGTAATGCGGAATTCGGAATGCGTAATCATATCAGGATATAGGAATTAGGATTTAGGAATTAGGGGGAAGGATAAGGCGTAGAGCGTAGGGCATAAGGCGTAGGGAAGGTAAGATGTTCCTGTGATTATATTTAGGTTTGAGGTGTGCGGGGTTATGCGAACTCTCGTCCGCCACTAAAGGGGCGGGGGACCGTCTAAAGGAACATAGAAGGACGGTGGTGGGGTGAGCAATTACGCTGTCGCTAATGAAAAGGTAAAAACTTAAAACTTAAAGTTGTGGTAATATGTTCCTGTGATTATAGCAGGAAAGTCAGAATAAAGCGAAAGTAACCCTCTCCCTGGGGAGAGGGGCAGGGGTGTGGGGAAACATTGGATTACGCTGACACTAATGAAAATTAAAACTTAAAGTTTTTGAATGCTTCGCATAATGCAAAAACACCCGTCTGCCCATGTGTTCCTTTGGGCAGCCACCCTCTTCAAGAAGAGGGAAAATTAGTCAGCATAGTGCGGACTCTTGGCTCCTTTATAAAGGGGCTGTCAGCGAAAGGAACACAGGTGGCTGACTGGGGATTTTTTAATCACAGGAACTTTTACCATATTTGGTCTTTGCTAAATTGCTAATTGAAAAGAGGTATAAATTATGAATGATAAAATAATAATTGCTTTGGATTTTCCAGACAGTAAAGCTGCTAAGCAATGTGTGGCGGACTTGGGGGATAGTATTCTTTGGTACAAGGTCGGTATGGAGTTGTTCTATGCGGATGGTGGAGAAACTGTCAGATATCTGAAGAGTCAAAAAAAGAAGGTCTTTCTTGATTTGAAATTACAGGATATCCCTAATACTGTTGCTCATGCCTGCTCTGTGTTGACAAGATTAGGGGCGGATATAATGAATGTTCATGCGGTGGGCGGCAGAAAGATGATGGCAGAGGCGGTGACGGCTGTTCACAAGACCGCCGCAGAACTGAATATTGCTCCGCCAAAATTGATTGCGGTTACCATTCTCACCAGTATGGACAATGAACAATACTCTGAACTAAACTACAGTAACACCATTGCTGACCAAGTGCTTGCTTTGGCGAAACTGGCTAAAGATGCAGGGATGGACGGCGTGGTGGCAAGTCCGATGGAAGCAACCGCTATTCGTCAGGCCTGTGGCGAGGATTTTTTGATTGTAACTCCCGGAATCAGACCGGCAGGAGCAGATGCCAATGACCAAAGCCGTGTGGCAACCCCCTCTTCGGCTTTGCAAAATGGTGCTACGCATCTTGTAATCGGCAGACCCATTACTCAGGCAAAAGATCGTAAGGGAGTGGCTTTGGCTATTTTGAACGAAATTGAGTATATTTGAATGAATAATGAATAGTTAATAATGAATAATTGTGGACAATTTTGCTATGCAAAATTCCCGATTATAGCATTCCCTAATTATTCATTATTCAGGCTCATCATCAGAATGTGTGGGTAAAAACATCTGAAATTATCTGCCTGGCAACGTTATATCATAGTTTCCACATTGCAACATTATCATTGCAAACAGATTGTTTATGTTCTTAAAACCGTATGCCGTTCTCTGTATAAG
>JAZLLX010000126.1:0-9552 GCA_045598345.1 Acidaminococcaceae bacterium
ATGGATTAAGTATTGACAAGCGCGGGCGCGCGTGATATAATAAACTTATCAAATATAAAGGAGTGCATTAAAATGGAAATTAGAACTCAATTAAAAATGGTCGTTAACTTAGGTGTAGAGGATTATTTAACTATCCTTAGAAGTTTTGAATTAAAAGACTTCCCAATTAATTTAACATCTTTTGAACAAGGTCTTGCAAATTTGTTTAACATTGATTCTCTTGATGGATTCGTCACACTTGGCGAAAGAAAAAGAATCTATGAAGATTTCTTAATTTGGCTGGCTATTGGATAATAAATAAAAATGTGCGGAAACGCACATTTTTTTTAATTTATCTATTGACAAAATGTGTGTTATACGATATAATAAAAACATAGAAAAGCACTACTAAATTTAATTAAAAAGGGGAAATGAAAAATGGCTTATGAAATTATCGCAAGAAACAAAATTACTGGAAAAGAAATTTACTTAGGTGGAGATTTTGAAACTTACGAAGAGGCTCAATGGCAGATTGATAATAACATTGATTTTGAAGAAGAAGATGGTAGTCCTTCTGATTGGGGATTTGAAATCTTTGATAACGATTGGGATGATTATGATGAACCTTATGATTTAGAAATGGGATTTGACCCTTACGAGGGCAGTTATACTTGGGATTGTTAAACAAAAAAGAAAAAAGGGGTTGAATTTTCAACCCCTGTTCTTACAAAAAAAACAAAAGGAGATAAATACAATGGAAACTAGCCTTTATGCAATTCACACTTATTATTTTACTCTTGATGAATCAATAGAAGAAAAAGCCGGAATCATAGAATTTTTTGGAACGGAAAAAGAAGTTATGCGGGCGTGTGATGTTTTATTAAATGGAATGAATGTAGTGAAAATTGATGTGGTTAATGAATTTACAGGTGAAATTACAAAATCAATTATAAAACAGGGGTGGTAACCCCTGTTTTTTGTTTTGCCCGGTCGCGCGCGGTTGTCGCGACCGGTTTTTATTATACCACATTCCCCTCGGCTTTGTCAAGAGAAAAATGTGAAAAAAAATAAAAAAACTTTTTTTCCCAAAAGTATTGACATTTTCGTGAAATGTGGTATAATAAAATTGTCAAGGGGAGGAACCCCATGAACGCAACCGTGAAAGGCAACTTTAAAAAAATTCAAGGGATTTTGAAAAAAATCCCTTGACAAATTACATAAAGCATGATATAATAAATACATAGTCAAGAGGGAAACACCTCCTCAAACAAATAAAAATTCCCTCTTGACAACCTCCTTCATACATATTATAATAATAATATAAAACAAACAAACTTAAACAAAAGAAAAGGGGAAAAGAAAATGAGAGTAACAAAATTAATTAGAGAACATGTTGAAACAGAAGTAGGAAAAGTTTACAGTGCTAAAATTGAAGCGGCCGGCGCGGAATACTACAAAGAACGCGACCAACTGGAAGAAAAATTAGAAGCTATTGTAGAAGAGGCAAACAACAAAGTAATTGCTTTGGTTGAGAGTGAAGGTTTTGAAGTAAGCAACGCTTGGAGTCATAAAAACGCAGTAAGTCTTACTTGCACTATTAAAAAACAAGCAGAAGAAGAAAAAATCAGTAAAGAACGCAGAGAACTAAAAGAAAAGAAAAATGAAATCATTAAAGACATTCTGTTATCTCTTGAATTAGGAGAAGTAACAAAAGCAGAATTAACTCAATTACTGAATGAAGTTAAATAATGCGCGGGAGGGCGGAAACGCCTTCCCCTTTTCTTTTTGGGCGGCACGCGCGCGGTCCTCGCGTGCCGAATTTTTATTATAACATAGTCGCCGCGTTTTTGTCAAGTATTTTGTGCGAAAAAAAATAAAAAATTTTTTTCCTAAAACCTATTGACAGAAGTGTTTGCGTATGTTATAATGTAATTACAGAAAGGGGATGAATCAAATGGAAGATTGGATGTATGATTTGCCGCTAGAAATGTTGTGGCAGATGGAAGAGGACTATCACAGAGATAGTTATGAAAATGAAGAAGAAAATTAAAAAAAGGGGTTGACAAAACCCCTAATACATAGTATAATAAAAGCATAGAAAGACAAAAAACAAAAGGAGAGAGATAAAATGAGAGTTGTAGAAGAAATGAGATTAAATGAATTTGAAGCGTGGAGCGGTGCAGTCGCAGTATTAGAAAGACTGGTAAAATTAAACTTAATCGAATGGGCAGAAAGCTTTTTAGAAGAAGGAACTTTCACTGCTACACAGGTAAATGATTTCTTATGGTTTGATGTTCCAGAAATCTATGAAGAAGAATTTGAAAAAGACTTTTGGAGTGATGACAACGAATAATACTAAGGGAGGGCGCTCTGCCCTCCCTTTTTTACGCCGCGGCGCCAGCGGTTCTCTGGCGCCGAACTTCCAGTATACCACTCTCCGCCGCATTTGTCAAGACTTTTTTTGAAAAAAATAAAAAAAATATTTTTTCCCGAAAGGGGTTGACAAGAAAGGCGGGGAGTGGTATACTATCATTGTTGGGTGAGATGAAGCACCCATAAGCACATAGAAAGGGGATAGGTGTATGAAAGTATGGTTTGATATGGATGGTACAATTGCAGACTTATATGGTGTTGAGGGATGGCTTGATGCGATTATATGTGAAAGCACAAAGCCTTATGTAGAAGCAAAACCGCTCGTGCAATTGTCCGTACTTGCTCGCCGGCTGAACGCAATTCAGCGAAAAGGCATTGAAATTGGTATCATTAGTTGGACGGCAAAAGGAGCGACCGCACAATACAATGAAGCGGTTAAACAGGCAAAAATAGAATGGTTATCTAATCATTTGAAAAGCGTAGTATTTAATGAGATTCACATTGTAGAATATGGCACTCCGAAACAGATTTTTTGTTCTTCTTCTGCTGATATTCTGTTTGATGATGAAAAACCAAACAGAGAAGCATGGACGGGAAACGCAAGAACAGAAAAAGAAATTTTCGAAATTTTGAAAAAATTATAAAAAAGGGGTTGACAAGTAGTCAACCCTATGATATAATAAAACCATAGAAAGGAGGTAAGAAAAATGGAAATCATGATTTGGAGCAGTGACTTAGCAGTTGCAGAAACATTCTTAATTGATGATACAGAACAGATTAGGCTGCTTAACGCACTTTGTCACTTTGGCATTATTGGAGATTATGCAGAAGTAGGAAAAGAAATTATCGCAGTAGATAGTTTTGACGCAACTATTAAAAAAATTGACAAATAGAAAGAGGTTGATAGTTATGAAAAATAGATACATGAGTTTTGAAAAATTTAATAAATTGATTGATTTCTTAAAAGATACCTATGGATTAACAGAAGAGGAGGGAATTGAAGTGGCTTCTGATGTTATTGATTGTTTGCGGTCGCTCGGTTTAGGTAATAGTGAATCTATGACTACTCAAGCAATGTCAGTATTCGTATTTGGAAAAGAAATTCCTGAACTTGAAAGTTTCTAAAAAAAATTAAAAATAGGGATTGACAAACCTCAATCCCTATGATATAATAAAAGCATAGAAAGGGAACACAAATCCCTTCTAAATACAAAATAATTTAATTCAAAGAAAGAGGTCGATTAATTATGGAAAACAAAATGACTAACAAGAAAGCACTGGAAATTGCAATCAAGGCACTGGAAAATGACAAAGAAATGATGGAAGTTGTTGAAAAACTGAATAAGATGCTGATTCAGTTGGAAAACAAAAAAACTACCAAAAGCGATAAGCCAAGCAAAGTAAGCGAAGAAAACAAAGAACTTGCAAAAGAAGTTTACGAAGTACTGAAAAACAAAGACAAAATGACGGTAACTGAAATCTTAAAAGCAATGGGATGGATTGAAAGATTCACCACCTCCAAGATGACCGCAATTTTGAATGCTGGTATTAATGAAAAAATGATGGATAAAACCATTGAAAAAGGCAAGTCCAAATACTTCGTTATCAGCGAAAGCTAAACAGAAGAGAAAGGAACTCCGAAAGGGGTTCCTTTTTTTGATTTTTCCAAATGAAGTTTGCGGGCGGGGCGCCACCGGCTGTTGCGCCCCGAATTTTCATTATACCACCCTGGCCGCAATTTGTCAAGAAAAAAATGTCAAAAAAATAAAAAAAGTTTTTTTCCTAAAACTGTTGACAAGGGCGCGCGCGAGTGGTATAATGTAATTACAGAAAGGGGTAGATAAAAATGGTAGTAACGATAGACATTGACAAGAAAATAGACGAGGGGAAATGCCCACCTAACTACTGGTGTACGACAGCAACAACCACCTATAAGAAAAGTGAAAGAGAATGTGTGCGGTGTTGGTTGCGATTTTGTAAAGAAATGGATTGTGGCTTTTGTTATGACACTACAAAAATAAGACGATAGGAGAGAAATAAAATGCGCGATATTAAAGAATGTATTTGTCCACATTGTGGAGTAATTGAAAATGACTGGTTTCAGTATCCGGATACTATTGATTTTGATGCCGACATGATTCATCGCACTTATGAAATAACCTGTTGGAGTTGCGAACAAAATTATTTGTATGTTGAAAATTATGAAATTACCGCAGCTTATTCTGAAAAATGATAAAAAAGGGTTGACAAAAACCCTTTTTTATAGTATAATAGAAACATAGAAAGGGGAGAAAAAATGGTAAAAATTACTTACGATAACATTACACAGGGTGGAGCAAAAAACATTGTTGAATACTGGAGCGATAAAAAAGCATTAAAGCGGAAAGCCTTTCTTCAACAGGATGGAGATTTCAACAACATCAAAGTAGAACATATTACGTTAATTGATTACTTAAAAAGGGCTTGACAAAATACAGGGGATGAAGATAATATGAATGAAAAAATAGAAATCTGTAACTATGTTTCAGGAGGTTGCACGGAATGTCCTTTTTACGATAAATGCACCGTGTCATTTCAAACCATAAGAGAAAAGAAAGAATGGATTAATATCATTAATGATATGATTTATAATTTAGAAAATGTTAAAAAAGCTATTGACAATACTACTACAATGTAGTATAATAATAAATGTAGAGAGGGGTAATAATAATGAGCTACGCTCCTCTCTGCAAATTAAAATAAACGAAAGAGGTTGATATTATGATTATTAAGAAAAAAGCTGAACTGATTTTAACTGAGAAAGAAGCAGATTTATTTAGAGATTTAAACAATTTTATTGAAGAACATTTTAAAAATAGTTATGATTATGAAGCTGGTTATGACTTGGATGATGAATTCAAAGCAAATTTCATTTGTCATTTAATGGATTGGGATGAAGAATGGAGTTTTGAAAATGTTGATGTAAGAATTATTAATTAATTAACTAAAAGAGCCGAAAGGCTCTTTTTTATTTGGCGGAGCGCTGTCGGCCGCAGCGCTCCGAGTTTGCATTATCTAATATCTTCGGCATTTTTTACGGCAAAACCGCGCTAAAAATAATTAAAAAATTTTTTCCTAAAACTATTGACAAATTAAAATTTTAATGTTATAATAATTATAGAAAATAAATAAAGGAGATTGATGGTTATGAAATTTATGGAAGTGGCTAAAAAAGTTGAAGAAATGTATGGTGTTTATTTTGATAGGGAAGAAATGTTCTTTATTTGCCCTGAGTGTGGAGAACCTATTTACATGGAAGATTGGGTTTCCGCAGAATTCGAAAACCAGTGCCCTGTTTGTGAATTCGAATGGGAAATTAATAAAAAAAGAGGCTTGACAGAAGCCTTTCCGTGTGATATACTGTAATTACAGAAAGGGGAAATGATTGTGACAAACAAACAATGGTTATGGGAAGTACATCGTGCAATTAATATTATTAGAACACAGTTCTGTGAAAGGTTGGTGTGGTGTGATGAATGCCCTCTTGGAGTATTAAATGATAATTATTGTGTTCGCAATTTATTAGAAGATAAAGAAGCAGATTTGAAATTAACAGTAGAAGAAGAAGAGGAGATGGATTAAATGAATTTCTTAATTATTTTTACATTATTAACAATCGTCAATGTAATTGCTTCCACTATTAAAACAATAGTAACAGTAAATGGTGGAAAGTTCGCGGCCGCCCTGTCCTCCGCGCTTTATTATGGCTATTACAACATCGTTATTATTTACACCGTGGCGGACTTCCCTTTATGGCAGAAAGTAGTTATCACTACTATCTGCAACTTGATTGGGGTTTACCTCGTTAAATGGATGGAAGAACACTCGCGCAAAGAAAAATTGTGGCTCGTTAAAATTACAATTAAACCCGAATGGTTTGGAATTGTAACCGAAGCACTCAAACAAGCAGATATTCCTTTTAGCTATTATAATTTAGAAAAATATTATGTGATTGATTGCTACTGTCAGACTTGCAAACAGACAGACACCGCAAGAGAAACCGCAAAAATGGCAGGTGGTAAACTGTTTGCAACCGAAAGTTCAATTTGATTCCCCTTTCACCCCAGGAAACTGGGGTTTTCTTTTGTTCCAGGAGTTAGTCTATGCTAACTTCCGGCGCGCCGCGGACGGCGCGAAATTCCATTATAACATACCTCGCCCAATTTTGTCAATACTTTTTTTGAAAATTTTCTTAAAAACTTTTTTCCCAAAACTGTTGACAGGCGGGGCGAGGTATGTTATAATGAACACATAGTCAAGGAGAGATATTCAACAGGAACACAATGGGAATTGAAAACAAGTTGAAAAAAAGTACTTGACAAAAAGTAAGTCTTATGATATAATATAAATATAGAAAGGAAGTGAGTTGTGAAAGGCAAGCAAAAAAAAGTGCTTGACAACAGTTAGAAAGTGTGTTATAATAAACACATAGCAAAGGCGGAAGTCGCTAAATAAAAATTAAAAGGAGAAAAGAAAGAATGAAGAAAGTAGACAAAAGACACAATTATTATTTAATGCTGGACACTGAAACTTGTAATGGGGTGATGGAAGATGATGGAAAGTTAAATTTGAATTTTTCCCTTGTATATGATGTGGGAATGATGGTAGTTGATAGCAAAGGTAGAGTATATGAAAATATTTCCACTACACTATCGGAAATTTATGACAGTTACCCTGAGCTGATGAAAACTGCATATTATGCCGAAAAACTGCCATGGTATGAAGAAGAGATGGAAGTAGGACGCAGAGTAAAAATGTCAATGTGGGATATTCGTAGAATCTTGCTAGACTGGTGGAAAGAATATGACATTATCGCAGTAGTTGCTCATAATGCGCAATTTGACCATAGGGCATTAAACAATACAATCCGGTTTTGTACTGGCTCAAAATATCGTTACTTCTTGCCAAAAGATGTGGAATGGTATGATACATTAAAAATGGCACGTCAAGTATTGGCAAAGGATACAAAATATATTGCTTTCTGCAAAGAAAATCAATATATGACAAAACACGCAAAACCGAGAGTGCGCTTGACCGCAGAAATCATTTATCGCTTTATTTCTTCGAATCTTGATTTTGAAGAAGAGCATATGGGAATGTGTGATACATGGATTGAGAAAGATATTCTTTCCTACTGTTTGGCTCATGGTGGAAAAGACTTAAAGAAAAAAATGTATGAAGATTAAAAAAAATGCTTGACAAACAAGCGCAGATATGATAATATATAATCAAGGAAAGGGAAACACTTCCCTTTCCAAAATATAAAACCTAAACATTCAAAAGGAGATTGATGAACATGGAAAAAATGACAAACAAAAAAGCACTGGAAGTAGCAATCGAAAAACTGAACAATGACAAAGAAATGGCAGAAGTAGTAACCAAATTACAGAATATGCTGAACTCTTTGAACAACAAAAAACCAAATGGCACAAAGAGAGAAAGTAAAGTCGCAGAAGAAAATCTGAACAAAGCAAAGGAAGTTGTAGAAAAAATCACTGGCTCTGCTCCAATGACAACTACTGAAATTATCAAAACTATGGGATGGATGGAAACTGTAACCACTTCTAAAATGACAGCTATTCTTTCCGCAGGAATCAATGCAAAAATGATGGACAAAGTTATTGAAAAAGGCAAGTCCAAATATTTTGTAATTGCTGAATAATTAAAGAGGGGGAAGAAATTCCCCCTTGACAATTTTTCTAAATGGTGTTATAATATACCTAGAAAGGAGAGATAGCCAATGTCTAAAAAAGAAGAGAAAGAAAAACAGATTGCAAAAATCATGGAAGTCCTAGAAGTAAACAGGGCAGAGGCACTGGAAATCATCGCAGAAGATGAAGAGATTGACAACATGAGCGTTAAAGAAGCGGAAGCCGATTTGACAGCAGAACAACGCAAAACTGCAAAACAGGCACGAGCCACTTCCACAGAAAAGAAGCACAACACAAAAACCAAAAAAGAAAAACCACAAAATGAAGCAAAAGCAAATTTAATTTCGATTTTACAAAATGCCCTAACCGAGAATGGGGCAACAATTACAAACACAACCAATGCAGAAAGAGAATTTTTCTTTGAAGCAGACGGCATTACCTACAAAATTGTAATGAGTGTTCCGAGAAGTTAAAGAAAAGAGGTGGCGCGAACCACCTCTTTTTTATTGAACCGGTGTTAGCCTTTGCTAACTTGCGGCCGCCCCTGTTTCAAAACGATATTCCAGGACGCCCTTTTAATAAAAGTTAGCAAAGGCTAACTCGGCGGGCCGCGCGCGGCCCGAATCCCCCATCAAATCTCCATATGGCAAATTTTCGAGGCAAAAAGTGGACCTCTCATATGGCCGCAAAAATCCTGAAACTTCGGGTCATTATTATTTAATTTTATATTAGCCTTTTAAACGCATTTGAGTAGGAAGCGCACGATAAAATGTTCATCTCACTATTTTTCATTTAGCAAGAGAGAGATACAGACTTAAAATTAGCCTATATTTTTACACTCTCTCTCAAAAAGGAATTTGATTTTTTTAAAATTTTATGTTATAATATAAATATAAAGAAAATAAAACAAAAGGAGATAAAAAAATGACAAAAGATACCATTTTAGAACGCCTGCGCGCGGGTGAATCTATGGACGACATTATGTCCGAAATTACCTCTGCCGCAAATGAAGCAGAGGCCGCGTATGCAGAGGAACAGAAGAAGGAAGAATATCATTCTATCTACCTGGATGGAAGTCTTTTACCGAGCGCGGCCGAGGTTATTGAAGCTGATACGTATGACCTTGATACACTGGGCGGACTTATTTTAACATTGCTGGGTGATGATTTAGAAGGGGCAGAGGCTTTGGACGAAGATGACTGGGATGTATTGGATAAATCGCTGGCTAATACTCTTCCTGTTGTCTACAATACATTGAAGAAATATGCCGGACATTTGGTGCGTTCACACAACAAGAAACATGAAACTACATCTGACTGGTTTGAAGATTTTATCGAAGAGTTTGACCGACTCTTAGGGAGATAATATCGAAAACGCATTCGAGTGGAGGGTGGGTGGGTGATGCAGGCGGGCGCGTGGTCAAATTCACATTTACCACATTTTCATCATTTTCCATCGTTTCATTACCCATCGCCCCTGCTGCCTATTTACCTCTTATAGTTCATTGCAT
>JAZLLX010000127.1:0-26321 GCA_045598345.1 Acidaminococcaceae bacterium
ATAAATAACACAAGATAAGGAGGAATAACAGCAAATGCTTGAAAATTACGGTGAGGTATTAAGAGTTGGGGATGTAGCAGAAATACTTGGCTTCGGTCTGACCAGTGTTTATGATTTGCTGAGGGAAGGTGAGATTGAAGGCTTTATGAAGAAAGGGAAATGGCTTATCCCCAAGGAGTCAATCAGACGATTCCTCAATAGAAATGCTTATGGCAAAATAGACAGATAGATTGCTTTAAAGAAGGAACCCAACCAATGAAAACCCTGACCCGATTATTCCTCTTACCTCTTCAGTGAGGTAGGAGGAATATTGTCGGGTACAAAAATTTTTGCTATGCAATATGCAATGTGATGGATGTCTTGGAACCACAGGAATGGAGAGGCGAATTGGGAAAAGTATTTAGGGAAAGCGGGAAGAAATATAAAGATTGACATTATACGCATAAATGCGTATAATATATGACAGAGGTGGAGAATGAAAAGAAAAGAATTGCTTAAACTTTTGACGGATAACGGATGGAAATTTTTGCGGCATGGTGGCAGTCATGATATTTATGTTAAAGACGGTCATTTTGAACAAGTGCCACGCCACTCTGAAATCAAAGAAAGTTTGGCTAAATTTATTATTAGGAAATGGGGGTTGAGGAAAGATGATTAATGATTTTGTTTACCCTTGTGTGTTTGAAAAGCTCAAGGAAGGCGGTTATACAGTGTTTGTTCCGGACTTTAATTCCATGACGCAGGGGGAGGATTTGAATGATGCCATAAGCATGGCAAGGGATTTAATTCAGTTGCATATCTTGACCTGTGAGGAAGATGGATTTGAACTTGTGATGCCAAATACTGTTAAAATTGGCAAATTAACTAAGAATGCTTTTGTGTCATATGTGGATGTCAACATGGACGAATACAGGGAAAAATATGGTCGTAAAAAGGTGAAAAAGAATTGTACGATACCACAGTATTTAGTGACAAAGGCGGAAATGATGAAAATTAACTTTAGCCAAACTTTAACAGAGGCCTTGGAACAAAAATTGGCAGCGGCTGGTAATTGATTATAAAAAAGCCCTTCGGGGCTTTTTTGTTTGTAGTGGTAAAAACAGATTCTGTCAGTTATATATTATATCTATAAGATAACCTATATCAATGTGGTGGAAGTGGCATATTTGAAATGTTTCATGATGATGGAGAAAAAGAAGGAGGAAAGACGACTATGGGAAACTTGTTTAAGAGATATGAAAACGAAGGTATAAGAAAAGGCAGGGCAGAAGGCAGAGCAGAAGGTCGTGAAGAAGGGTTTGTGGCAGTGGCTATGGAAATGATAAAGGAGAAAACCCCAATCAGCATGATTCAAAAATTCACAAAACTTTCCTTGGAACAGTTGCAGAAATTGTCTGAGGAATGCGGCGTGGCTTTGGTGATGTGATTAGAAATAGTGCGTAATGTGTAATTCGCAATGCGTAATTATGGTAAGATGTTCCGAAAAATTAAATTAGAAATGTGAAATGAAGGTAGGATGTTTCTGTGATTATAATTGGGAATTTTTGCAAAGTAAAAACTCCTCGGCGAAAGCCGAGGAGTTTTTTGGTGATCCACCCGGGACTCGAACCCGGGACACCTTGATTAAAAGTCAAGTGCTCTACCGACTGAGCTAGTGAATCATTTGGCTGGGGCGGCTGGACTCGAACCAACGCATGAGGGAGTCAAAGTCCCTTGCCTTACCGGCTTGGCTACGCCCCAACGGGATGTCAACAAAGTGGGGTGGCTGGTGGGAGTCGAACCCACGCATAACGGAGCCACAATCCGCCGTGTTAACCACTTCACCACAGCCACCAAATTTGTTTTTACCAAACTTTTGCAGCTTGGCGACGCACTATATTCTATAATATTGATTATGGTCTGTCAAGCACTTTATTAAATATTTACTATTTGATTTGCAGATTTTGTTTATTTCTAATATAATATAGAGTATAATAAAGGTGTAAAAACATTTCAGATGTAATTGCTTGGGGAGGTTTAATATGTATTTGCAAGAAGAAAACAAGCTCTGGCTTTGTCAAAGTAAGAACGGTCCTATTACCATGTCCCCCCGTATGGCGAACCGTCACGGTCTGGTGGCGGGGGCAACGGGTACGGGCAAGACCGTAACAATGAAGGTTTTGGCTGAGTCCTTCAGCGATATGGGCGTGCCTGTCTTTATGGCGGATATTAAAGGTGATGTAAGCGGTCTTGCTTTGCCCGGTGAGGGGCTGGAGAGTACCCAAAAGCGTTTGAAAAACAAATTGGGGTTAGATATTCCCTGGAGTTTTGAGGCCTATCCGGTTGAGTTCTGGGATGTGTTCGGCAAGGGCGGTTTGCCTGTCAGGACTACGGTTTCCCAAATGGGCCCCGATTTGATTGCCCGGCTTTTGGGTTTGACGGATGCCCAGACCGGTGTTTTGAATATTGTTTTCCGGATTGCGGATGATGAAGATTTGGCACTGCTTGACTTTAAGGATTTGCGTGCCATGGTGCAGTATGTCGGCGATAATGCTGATAAATATAAAACCACTTATGGTAATGTGGCCAAGGCCAGCATTGCCACTATTCAGAGAGAGTTGCTGGCGCTTGAAGACCAGGGGGCAGAATTGTTTTTTGGTGAGAGTGCGTTGGATATCAAGGACTGGTTCCGCACGGATGCCAACGGTAAGGGTGTAATCAATATTTTGCATTGCGTGGAACTTTTCCAAAAACCGTTGCTGTATTCCACTTTCTTGCTTTGGATGTTATCCGAGATTTACACCACTTTGCCTGAGGTGGGGGATTTGGACAAGCCGAAGATGGTGTTCTTCTTTGACGAGGCCCATTTGATTTTCAACGATGCGCCGAAGTCGCTTTTGGACAAGATTGAACAGGTGGTGCGTCTGGTGCGTTCCAAGGGCGTGGGCGTTTATTTTGTAACCCAGCAGCCCAGTGACCTTCCTGACACGGTTTTGAGCCAGTTGGGGGCAAAGTTCCAGCATGCTTTGAGGGCATACACCCCTAAGGATATGAAGGGTTTGAAGGTGGCGGCACAGAGTTTCCGCCATAATCCTGAACTGGACGAGGAGAAGGTGTTGCAGGAATTGGGTACTGGCGAGGTGCTGGTTTCTGTTCTGGATGATGACGGTGTTCCCACCATGGCACAGCGGGCCTGGGTAATGCCGCCCCGTTCCAGTTTCAATGCGGTACAGGATAATCTCCGTCAGCGTTTGGTGGCGATTTCCCCGCTTTTTGACAAGTATTCCAAGGTGATTGACAGGGAGAGCGCTTATGAAAAATTGAGTGTGGTTTTCCAGGCGGCTACGGAAGCGGCTGTCGCCAAGGAACAGGAGAAGGCGGAGGCATTGGCTGCCAAAAAGGAGCGGCAGGCGGCTATGGAGGCCGCACGAGCGGAACGGGAAGCAGAACGGCAACGCAAAGCCAACCAGTCCGTGGCGGAAAAACTGGCGTTGCAGTTTGGCAAGAAGGTTTTGAACACTGCCATGAACAAGGGCAGTACAAAAATAATAAGAGGCATTTTGGGGACTTTGTTCAAATGAAAAATTTGGCGTTAGCAATTTTGGCGGGTATATGTATCGCTTTGGGCGGCACGGTGTTCCTGCGGTTACTGGGGACTTTCCCCGGTGCCAATGTGGTGGGGGCGCTGCTCTTTACGGTGGGTCTGTTCACTATTGTGGTGAAGGGTTTTCTGCTCTACACGGGCAAGATTTGTTATGCCTTTGACAATCCGCCGTCCTATTTGGGCTTTTGCGGTTTGGTGTGGTTGGGCAATTTGATCGGCACTTGCTTTATTGCTGTTCTTGAGCGTTGCACTGCCATTGGCGGGGCAGGGGGAATTAGTATGGCGGCACAGAATTTGGTCAATGCCAAAATGGCACAGAGTTATGCTTCCCTTTTCATTTTAGGTCTTTTGTGCAATATCTTCATTTATATTGCGGTGAATATTTATGCCAAGTGCCCTCATGAACTGGGCAAGTATTTGGCTTTGTTCTTAGGTGTGTCCGCCTTTATTCTTTGCGGCACGGAGCATAGCGTAGCGGATATGTATTATTGGGCTGTCAGTGGCATTCTTTTTACCAGGCCGTTGGAGTCCCTGGCTTGTCTTATAGTGATTTCCTTGGGCAACGGGGCCGGCGGGGTGCTGATGCCCTTGCTGGAAAAAGTGGGTAAAGGAGCGTAAAATGAATATTTCCAAACGGGCGCTGGATATGAGCGCATCTCCTATCAGAAGATTGATGAAGTATGCCAATATGGCCAAGAAACAGGGAAAGACCGTGTATCATTTGAATATCGGTCAGCCGGATATTGAGACACCTGAGCAGTTTTATCAGGTGATTCACAATGTGCAGGACAAGGTGCTTGCTTATGCGCCGTCCGAGGGTGATGAGCAGTTAATCAAGGCCATTACGAACTATTACAATAAATTGGGTTATGGCATAGAGAAAAAAATGGTGCGGATTACCTATGGCGGCAGCGAGGCGGTGTCCATTGCGGTGGCGGTGGTTTGCGATGCGGGGGATGAGGTGCTGACCTTTGAACCCTTCTATGCGAATTATGTAACTTTCTCCACAGCGGCCAATGCCAATTTGCTGGGTATTCCCACTTCTTTGAAGAACGGCTACCGTTTGCCGTCCTTGAAGGAAATGGAAAAATATGTGAGTCCCCGCACGAAGGCACTGATTATTAACAATCCCTGCAATCCTACGGGAATTGTTTTGACCGGGGAGGAGTTGGCCGATATTGCGGCATTGGTGAAGAAATACGATTTGGCTTTGATTTGTGATGAGGTGTACCGGGAGTTTTGCTATGACGGCGAGTTCCACAGTTTCACTGAATTCCCGGAGATTAAGAAAAATGTCATTTATGTGGACTCTGTGTCCAAGCGGTTCAGTGCCTGCGGCGCCAGGGTCGGCTGCCTGATCAGTCATGATATGAAATTTTTGGAACAGGTTGACAAATTCTGCCAGGCACGGCTTTGCTGCCCGACTTTGGAAATGCGGGCCTCGGCAAAACTGTTTGAGGTGGGGCCGGAATATTTTACTGCAAATTTGGCAGAATACCGCAAACGCAGGGACACCCTTGTGAAAGAGTTGAAAAAGATTCCGGGGGTAAAATGCTATTTGCCGCAGGGGGCATTTTATTTGGTGGTAGGGTTGCCGGTGGATGATGCGGAGAAATTCTGTATTTGGATGTTGCAGAATTTTGACGTAAATGGTGAAACCATGATGTTCGCACCGGGCGCCGGTTTCTATACCAATCCCAGGTTGGGACAGAATGAGGCGCGGCTGGCCTATGTGCTGGATTCGGACAAATTGGCAAAGGCGGTTAAAGTTCTAAAAGCCGCACTGGCGGAGTACGCAAAAGTTCAAAGGTAAATGAAAAAAGATTTTGATAAAATTCCGGCAATGCTCCAATTGCTGAAGGAATTGGAACGTGGGGAAGAATCTGCAAATAAGTATGACTGGCTGGGCGAGAAAGATATATTGAAAATGGTTGATTTTTATGATAGTGCAGTTGAATACTGGCATAAGAAGAATGTGGTTAATGGTGCGGATTTGGCGGAGGCCTTTAACGGTAAGGCAGTTGCTTTTATTTACAATTCCGGCAAAATGGAGAACGAGGGAATTACTTATAACGATACGAGGGAAATATTTGAACATGATGGGGTAAGCAGTTACACAGGGGATGTGCGTGTTTTGTTTGAGATTCAAAATGCAAAAAAGGCCTATGAGGCATTTTTGTCCGCTTTTGATAAACGTTGTGTACTGACTCAAAAATTAATTTTGGAATGGCATTTACTTCTGACTGCCGGCACTTATGACAGCAGACGTTGGCAAAAAGGGGAGCGTCCGGGGACATACAAACATGGTGATTATGTTACCGGCCGCAATGAAGTTGGGGCAGCCCCTGAGGACGTGGAGGTTGAGTTGCAAGAACTGACAGACGATTTGTCGGGGGTGGATGACAAGGATGCTTTGACGGCGGCAGCGTTTTTTCATGCAAAATTTGAGAATATTCATCCTTTTAGTGATGGTAACGGCAGGTTGGGCCGGTTGCTTATGAACTATATATTAGTGTTGCATAACCATCCGCCAATTATTATTTTTGAAGATGACAGAAAAAAGTATTATGAGGCATTGGAAACATGGGACACGGTTCAGAATTTAGAGCCATTAAAACAATTTTTGAAAGAGGAAACTATTAAAACTTGGAAAAATAAAATTGAGGACTGAAGTTGGACAGTATGACTTATACAGAAGCGTTGGCTTATTTAGATTCCTTAGGCAGGTTCGGTATCCGTTTGGGTATGGAACGGATTGAGGGACTACTGCGGGAATTGGGTAATCCTGAAAGAAAATTAAAAACAATTCATGTGGCCGGCACCAACGGCAAGGGCAGTGTTGCCACCATGATTACGGATATATTTTTGGCAAGCGGTTTGCATGTGGGCAAATTTACTTCTCCTCATCTGGTGAAGTACAACGAGAGAATTGAACTGGATGGTAAAGACATTGCAGACGATGTTTTTGCCGCATATATTGGGAAAACAAAAATGGCGGCGGACGAGGTGCTGCGTAAAAAAGTTTGCGACCAGCCCACCCAGTTTGAAATTTTGACGGCGGCGACATTTTTGTTTTTTGCAGAACAAAAGGTTGATTACGGGGTTATAGAAGTTGGTTTAGGCGGTTTGTGGGATTCAACAAATGTAATTACACCGTTGGTAAGCGTAATCACCAATGTGGCTTTGGACCATACGGACAGATTGGGCAAGGACTTGCCCCATATTGCCATGCAAAAGGCAGGCATAATCAAAGAAAAAGTGCCGGCGGTTGTTGGTGCAGAAGGGGAAGAAACATTAGGCCCTATAGTGTCTGTTGCCATGTTCAAAGAGGCACCGGTTTATTTGTACGGCAAGGCCTTTCATGGCGAAGAAAAGACCAGTACAATGGCAGGGCAGACCTTTACTCTGTATGCGGGGAACAATTATCAAAGTGATTATGAAATTATGTTGTCCGGAGAGCATCAAATCCGCAACGCCTCCTTGGCCATTGTGGCGGCAAAGATTGTTTCCAAACAGGATGGCAGAATAACGGAAGAGGCCTTGCATAAGGGAGTAAAAAACACAAAGTGGCCGGGACGGTTGGAACGTATCAGTGAAAACCCGGATGTGATTTTGGACGGTGCCCATAATCCTAACGGAGCGGATGCGTTGCGTAAGGCCTTGGATAAATTTTATCCCAAGCAAAAGCGGACTTTTGTTTTTGGCATGATGGGGGACAAGGCCATGGCTGATGTGATAAAAATTCTTTTCCGGCCTGAGGATAAGATTTATACAGTCCGGGCGGACGGTGGCCCCCGTGCCGCAGAGGCGGAGGACTTGGCAAAATTGGTTGGCAAGAACGCTGTGCCAATGGCCGACATACAAGATGCCTACCAGGCGGCATTGAAAGACAATGAGGGCATTGTTGTGGTTTGTGGAAGTTTGTACTTAATCGGGACATTCAAAAAAATGGTCAAAGAGCAAAGAACAAAGACCAAATAAGGATAATTTTGCTTCGCAA
This sequence comes from Acidaminococcaceae bacterium, assembly GCA_045598345.1. Taxonomy (GTDB): domain Bacteria; phylum Bacillota; class Negativicutes; order Acidaminococcales; family Acidaminococcaceae; genus Phascolarctobacterium_B. The sequence goes on from JAZLLX010000127.1 coordinate 7,584, forward strand.
AATTTCCGATTATAATTAAGGGAATATTTTACAATAATCGGTCTTTGGTCTTTGAAGAATTGGTAAATTAACTATGGAGCGAGTAGATATTACTAAATTCAACAAAATATGGATTGTGTATAACCGCAACAGCGGCAAGCAGTTCTTTGCCAGTATGTTGGCAAGGGTGAATGAGGTGCGGCGGCTTTTGCATTTGACGGTGGGCGACAGCAAAAAAGTTGAGCTGATAAATGTCAAGCAGTTTTCCGAGTTGGATGATATTGCCAAAAACATTGTGGAGAAAAAAGTTGATTGGGTAGTTGTTGCCGGCGGAGACGGGACAATACGGGCATTGATTGAACGGGTTGTGAACTTAAATTATCGCCCATATTTTAGTGTATTCCCGGTAGGTACGGTGAACCTGGTTGCAAGGGAACTTTTGATATCCAAAGAACCGACCAAATGGATTAAACGCACTATAAAGGGATTTGTACACCCCGTGTCTTTTGCCCGTGCCAACGGGAATCTTTTTCTGACTGTGGCAGGCATCGGTTACGATTCCTTAATAGTGGATGCGGTATCGGAAACTGCTAAAAAACTTTTGAGCAAATTTGCCTATGTTTGGCAAGGGGCGGAAATGTTACGGAAAGAATTGTTGCGTAAAAATTGGCAGTATGAGTTTTCGGTTCGTTTTGACGATGAAGATAGCTGGCGGAGTGCCAGCACGGTTTTTGTATGTAAGAGCCGGTATTATGCGGGGCGGTATATGTTGTTTGACAATGCCCGGTTAAGTGATAAAAATTTCAATGTGGTGCTTTTCAAAGGCAAGAAGGGGACGGACTTTATGCGTTATTCCGTGCTGATGGGTATGGAGTCCATTGGCATGGATGCCAGCATAGAGCGTTGTCAGGCAAAGAAGATTGCCATCAAATGCAATGTGCCTGATTTCCCCGCAGAGTTGGACGGTGATGTGGTCACCACCGCCCCACTGGAAATTGCAATGGACAATGAACCTTTGAAGTTTTTGGCATAGGAGAACAGATGATTACTTTAACTAATTTGAGAGAAACCCCCAATGACTACGGCGGTTCAGAACTGAAAAAGGCGGTGTACATTGACGGCATAAGATATATGGTAAAATTTCCTGATCCGGCGAGAAAAAAGGATGCGGCAGAAAAGTATATCAACAATGTATTTTCGGAAGAAGTGGGATGCAGAATCTTTAGGGCGTTGGACATTCCGACACAAGAAACTTTTTTGGCAAAATACATGGTCAATGGTAAAGAAAAAATTGTTGTTGTTTGTAAAGATTTTCGTCCGGAAGGAAGTCGTCTGATTGAGGCGGGGACTTTGGGACTTTCCAATGTGGAGAGTGGCAGGAAAATGACCCATTCCATAGAAGATGTGAGAGATTTTATACAATCGTTGAAGACAAGGGATGAGGACAGGCAAAAATTTTTGCAGAGGTTTTGGGAAATTTTTGTGGTGGATACATTGTTGGGAAATGTGGACAGGCATTTGGGCAACTGGGGTTTTCTTGTTGATAGGGATGATAATTATGAGTTTGCCCCCGTGTATGATTGTGGTTCCACATTGGCACCATTGGACAGTGACAAAGAACTGGCAGATTTGTTGCAAGATGAAATTGAATTCAAGAACAAGGTTTACAACCTGTATCCGGTATATACTTTGGGAGGCAAGAAAATCCCTTACTACGATTTCTACAACAAAGGGATTAAGGAACTGAATGACGCCGTGTTAAAATTGGTGCCGAAAATAGATTTGACAAAAATCAACGAGTTAATTATGAATGTGGAAGCGATGTCGGAAGTGCGTAAAAAGTTTATGCAAAAATCTGTACAAATGAGATATGAACTTATTTTGTTGCCGGCGTTGCGTGAGTTAAAATTAAAGTGATTGTGGGGATTTTCGTTCCAAAATAATTTTTTGATGTAAAATCTGACTTGAGATTGCAAAAATCTGATTTAATATTAGGTCAGTTTTTGGTAAAATCAAGTCAGTTTTGGCGGTGTTTGAAAAAATTAACAGCAAAAACTTGTCTGACAAGTATTGATAAACTGCGAAGGAGGATGAAATGGAAGCAAAAATTGATGCCAAAAAATTGGATGAGATTTTGGCAAAGTATGAAGGGCAGAAGGGTGTGCTGATTCCCATTATGCAGGATGTGCAAAATTTGTATAATTATTTGCCTAAGGCGGCGTTGGAGTACGTGAGCAAAAAACTGGATGTACCCATGGCGGAGATTTACGGGGTAGTTACTTTCTATTCCCTTTTCCATCTGAATCCCAGGGGCAAATACATTATCCGCTGCTGTCAGGGCACTGCCTGCCATGTGCGGGGCGGGGCAAGCATTTTGAATGCGTTGGAAGCGCAACTGGGAATTAAGCCGGGGGAAACAACAGCGGACGGCAGATTTACCTTGGAAACTGTTGCTTGCCTGGGCGCCTGCGGTTTGGCACCGGTTATGCAGATTGATGAAGATACCCATGGCAGAATGACTGCAGAAAAAGTCGCTAAAGTTCTGGCGGAATATAAGTGAGGTGAACAGCATGAAATCTTTGGAAGATTTGCGTGCCTTAAGGGCAAAATATGAACAGGAAATTGCAACCGCCAATCAGGGGAAAGTGCTTCTTTGGATTGGTATGGGAACCTGCGGTATTGCGGCAGGGGCAAAACAGGTGGCAGAGGCCTTGGAAAAGGAAATCAAGGCACACAATTTGCAAAATGTCATTATTAAACCCACCGGCTGTATTGGCATGTGCGAGCAGGAAGTTTTGGTAGATATCAAACGTCCGGGGGAGGCAAGGGTTACCTATGGCAAAGTAAAACCGGAGGATGTCAAGGCCTTGGTGGAAGAACATATTATTGCCGGCAAGGTTGTTCAAAAATTGGCGGTGGGCAGATACCCTGACGGGGATGAGGACAAGGGGTATGCGGATGTTCCCAAATACAGCGATATTGATTTTTGCAAGAAACAGGTTCATTTGGTTTTGGAGCATTGCGGCGTAATCAATCCTGATTCTTTGACCGAATATGTGGCGGCAGGCGGCTATGAGGGATTGTGCAAGGCATTGACCACCATGACACCTGAAGCAGTTATTGACGAAGTCAAAAAATCCGGTTTGCGTGGCCGTGGTGGCGGCGGTTTCCCCACAGGTATGAAATGGATGTTCGCCCATAATAGCAAAGCGGATCAGAAATATATCATTTGTAATGCTGACGAAGGTGACCCGGGGGCATTTATGGACCGTTCCGTTATGGAAGGGGACCCTCACCGCATGGTGGAAGGCATGGCCATTGGGGGTTATGCTATCGGCGCAACGGAGGGATATATTTATGCCCGTGCGGAATATCCTCTCGCAATCAAAAGGTTGACCAAGGCCATTGCGGATGCGGAAGCGGCAGGTTTCTTGGGTGACAATATTTTCGGCAGCGGTTTCAGTTTCCGTTTGAAAATCAAACAGGGGGCCGGCGCTTTCGTTTGCGGTGAAGAAACAGCGTTGATGCAGTCCATAGAGGGCAAGCGGGGTATGCCCCGTCCCCGTCCGCCCTTCCCGGCGGTTTCCGGCTTGTGGGGCAAGCCCAGTAATATCAACAATGTGGAGACCTTTGCCAATGTGGCAAAGATTATCGTTAATGGTGCCGACTGGTATGCCGGTATGGGAACCGAAGGCAGTAAGGGGACAAAGATTTTTGCTTTGACCGGCAAGATTAATCACACCGGTTTGGCGGAAGTAAAAATGGGCACCACTATTCGTGAGATTATTTTTGATATTGGGGGCGGCATTGCCAATGGCAAAAAATTTAAGGCGGTGCAAATCGGCGGGCCTTCCGGCGGCTGCCTGCCTGAAAGTATGTTGGATTTGCCCGTTGATTATGACAGTTTGATTAAGGCGGGAGCCATGATGGGTTCGGGCGGTCTGGTAGTTATGGATGAAACCACTTGTATGGTGGATGTGGCTCGTTTCTTCTTGAACTTTACCCAGTCCGAGTCCTGTGGCAAATGTACTCCCTGCCGTGAAGGGACAAAGCGGATGCTGGAGATTTTGAACAGGATTGTGGATGGTAAGGGCCGTGAGGGTGATATTGAACTTTTGGAAGATTTGGCAGAAACCATTAAAGACACTGCTCTTTGCGGTTTGGGTCAAACTGCACCTAATCCGGTTCTGGCGACCATCCGTTATTTCCGTGAGGAATATGAAGCACATATCAGGGAGCATCGCTGTCCGGCCGGCAGTTGCAGCGCTTTGACCAAGTTTGTCATCAGTGACCGTTGCAAGGGGTGCGGCCTTTGCAAACGGAATTGTCCTGTGGGGGCTATCAGCGGTGAAATGAAGGGACAACATCATATTGATTCCGCAAAATGTATTAAGTGCGGCGCTTGCTTTGCCAACTGCCCCTTTAAGGCGATTGACAGGGAGTAAGGAGGAAGATTATGGCAATGGTAAATGTAACAATAGACAACAAGAAATACAATGTGCCCGAAGGAATGAGCGTGCTTCAGGCCTGCAAGATGAACGGTATATATATTCCAACCCTTTGCTACCACCCGGAGTTGACACCGGAGGGGGCTTGTCGTTTGTGCGTGGTTGAAGTGAACACGGCAAAGACATTGGTGGCATCCTGCGTTTATCCCGTGGCAGAGGGAATGATTATCAAGACCAATACGGAACGGGTGCGGAAAGCACGCCGTACCATTGTGGAGTTGCTGCTTACCAATCATCCGAAGGATTGTCTGACCTGTCAGAAATCCGGCAACTGTGAATTGCAAAAAATTGCCCAACAGTTGGGCGTGCGGGAATTGCGTTTTGAAGGCGGGGAACGCCGTCATCATGTCAAAGATGAAAGCAATCCTTCATTGGTGCGTGACCCGGAGAAATGTATTCTTTGCGGCCGTTGCGTCCGTATCTGTCGTGAAGTGCAGGGCATGAATGTGTATGGCTTCCAAAAGCGTGGCTTCAATACTTTGGTAGCACCGGCTTTTGATTGTGGCCTGGGTGATGTGGCTTGCAGTTTGTGCGGCCAGTGTGCAACGGTCTGCCCCACTGGTGCCATTGTGGAACGGGATGACACGGATAAAGTGTGGCAAGCGCTCAATGACCCGGAGAAGATTGTTCTGGTGCAAATGGCCCCTTCCGTCAGAGTGGCTTTGGGTGAGGAAATGGGTATGCCCGTTGGCAGTATCGTCACCGGCAAAATGGTGGCGGCGTTGCGTAGAATGGGCTTTGATTATGTTTTTGACATTAATTTTGCCGCCGACCTGACCATTATGGAGGAGGGTTATGAATTTATACATCGTCTGAAGAACAAAGGCGTGTTGCCCATGATTACTTCCTGCAGTCCCGGCTGGGTCAACACTTTGGAACTGAAGTTCCCCGGACTTATTCCCCATCTTTCTACAGCAAAATCTCCGCAGGGAATGTTTGGCGCCATTGCCAAAACATATTTTGCAGAGAAAGCAAAAATTGACCCTGCCAAGATTGTGACGGTTTCCATTATGCCTTGTACCGCAAAAAAATATGAGGCGGCAAGACCGGAACTTTCCGACAGCGGATTCACGGACATTGATATTGTAATTACTACCCGTGAGTTGGGAAGGATGATGCGTTCTTTGGATATGGATTTTGTCAATTTGCCGGAAGAAGAATTTGATTCACCTTTGGGCAGCGGCACCGGTGCGGCAGTAATCTTCGGCACTACCGGTGGCGTTATGGAAGCGGCTTTGCGGACTGTGGCGGAAGTGGTGACCGGCAAGAGTTTTGACAAGGTTGATTACACAGCGGTGCGTGGCATGGAAGAAACAAGGGAGGCAGTTATTCCCGTTGGGGATTTGCAGGTAAAGGTGGCGGTGGTGCACACATTGAAAGCGGCACAGGAAATGTGCAAGCGGGTGGTGGCAGGTACTGCCGACTATCACTTCATTGAGATTATGGCCTGTCCGGGCGGATGTATCGGCGGCGGCGGCCAGCCGGTTCCTGTTGATTTCATGAAACGCATGAAACGGCAGGAAGCGCTCTATACTGCAGATGAAAAAAGTAAATTGCGTAAATCTCATGAGAACCCGGATATCAAGACCTTGTACAAGGAATTTTTGGGAGAACCGTTGGGAGAGAAATCTCATAAATTGTTGCATACCACGTTCAAAAACAGACAGAAATAAAAATAAGTGTAATATGGCATATCTACGCAAAATATAAATCTTTTAATATAAAAATATGGGATATTTTGTATATTTTGCCAAATCTAATGTAATTATATATAGAAAAATAACAGCGTCAGGTGTATGACCAAAGAAAAATAAAAAAAAATTGTTGCCTTAGTGGCAAAAAATGCTTGAATATGTTATAATGTTGACAACAAAAAGGGCTCAGCCCGAAAAAAAATATTTTTACGAGGAGGAAGGAAATGGATATTAATGACATTAGAGATCGTATCTGTGACAGTGTGGTTGCAAAAGTTACCACCGCTGAAAAAGCAGCAGAGTACGTGCAAGACGGAATGAACGTTGGTGTCAGCGGTTTTACTCCGTCCGGTTATCCCAAAGCAGTGCCCCTGGCATTGGCTGAACGTAACAAAACAAAACCTTTCAAGGTTAACATCTGGTCTGGTGCGTCCTTAGGGCCGGAAATTGATGAAGCAATGGTTGATTGCATCGACCGTCGTTTGCCTTATCAAACCAACAACGCTATGCGTAAAGCGATTAACGAAGGCAAGGTTAAGTACACCGATTTGCATTTGAGCCATGCTGCCCAAATCGCCCGTTATGGCTTTATGGCTAACCGTCGTGATGTTGACGTTGCTATTATTGAAACCTGTATCATTAAAGATATCGGTGACGGCAAGGTTGGCCTGGTTCCCACAACTTCTATGGGCAACAGCTCCAGCTGGGTTCAAAGCGCCAAACAGGTTATCGTAGAAGTTAACACTTCCCAACCGAAAGAGTTGGAAGGTATGCATGACTCCTATGTTCCTTTGGATCCCCCCTATCGTAAAGCAATTCCTGTTGAAAGACCGGAAGACCGCATTGGCACTCCCTACATTCCTTGCGAATTGAGTAAGATTGTAGCAGTTGTTCCCTGCGATATTACCGACAAGACCCGTCCTTTGGCTGCTATTGACGAAGACAGCAAGAAGATGGGCGAAAACCTGGTTGCTTTCTTCAAAGAGGAAGTTAAAGCAGGTCGTTTGCCTGAGAACCTGTTGCCTTTGCAATCCGGCGTAGGCGGTGTTGCAAACGCAGTTATTAACGGTTTGGTTAACTCTGACTTCAAAGATTTGACCGTTTATACCGAAGTTATTCAAGATGGTATGTTTGATTTGATTGATGCAGGCAAATTGCGTATTGCTTCCGGCACCGCATTGACCCCGTCCCCTGATTGCTTGAAGAAATTTAAGGCAAATCTGGACTTCTACAAACCCCATCTGATGCTCCGCCCGCAAGAGATTGCGAACAGCCCTGAAGTGGCTCGCCGTATCGGTATCATTGCTATGAATACCGCTATTGAAGTTGATATCTATGGCAATGTTAACTCCACCCATATCAATGGCACCAAACTGATGAACGGTATTGGTGGTTCCGGCGACTTTGCACGTAACGGCTACCTGACCGTATTCTTCACCACCTCCATGGCTAAGAAGGGTGCAGTTTCTTCCGTAGTTCCGTTCTGCTCTCACATTGACCACACCGAGCATGATGTTGACGTTATCGTTTCCGAGCGTGGCGTAGCGGACCTCCGTGGTTTGACCCCGAAAGAGAGAGCATTGGTAATCATTGACAAGATTGCCAACCCGAAGTATCAACCGATTTTGTTGGATTACTTCAAACGTGCTTGCGAAGCATGCGGCAACAGCCAGACCCCGCATATTCTTGAAGAAGCATTCAGCTTCCACGAGAGAGCAGTTAAGACAGGTACAATGGAGAAATAATTACTTATTACCAAGTAGTTATTACAATTTGATGTGATGTTAAGACCAACAGGTCTGAACATAAATATTGGCTCGTGCGAGCCGACACTCTCACCTATTATTCCGGATGTCGAAACGGAATAGGAAATTATAATTTAAGGAGGATTTGAGAATGGCATTTGAAGACATTAAGGCTGGTTTTGCTAAGTACACTGAAGGCGTACAAGCTAAACTTGACAAAGCTCCGGAGCGTGATAACCTCGCTCCTAACCGTCTGTACACCCCGCTTGATTTGGGTGCGGACTTCGATTATTGCACAAAGTTGGGTTTCCCCGGTGAATACCCATTCACCCGTGGCGTTCAACCCACCATGTACCGTGGCCGTTTCTGGACCATGCGTATGTACGCTGGTTTCTCCACTGCAGAGAAATCCAACGAACGTTATCGTTACCTGTTGGCTAACGGCGGCAGCGGCTTGTCCTGCGCATTTGACCTTCCCACCCAAATCGGTTATGATTCCACCGATCCCATGGCTGAAGGCGAAGTTGGCAAAGTAGGCGTTGCTATTGACTCCTTGGCTGATATGGAAATTTTGTTTGACCAAATTCCTTTGGACAAGGTTTCCACCTCCATGACCATTAACGCTCCTGCATCCGTACTGCTCTGCATGTACATTGCAGTTGCTAAGAAACAAGGCGTTAGCGCTGACAAATTGCGTGGCACCATTCAAAACGATATTTTGAAGGAATACGCAGCTCGCGGCACTTACATTTTCCCGCCGAAACCCTCTATGCGTTTGATCACCAATATTTTTGAATATTGCTCCAAGAACGTACCTTTGTGGAACACCATTTCCATTTCCGGTTACCACATTCGTGAAGCTGGTTCCACCGCTTCCCAAGAAATCGCATTCACCATCGCTGATGGTATTGCTTACGTAGAAGCAGCTATTAAAGCTGGTATGGACGTTGACGCATTTGCAGGCCGTCTGTCCTTCTTCTGGAATGCACACAATAATGTATTGGAAGAAGTTGCTAAATTCCGTGCTTCCCGTCGTGTATGGGCAAAGGTTATGAAAGAGCGTTTTGGCGCAAAGAAAGCTAAATCCATGATGCTCCGTGTTCATACCCAAACTGCAGGTTCCATGTTGACCGCTCAACAACCTAACAACAACATCGTTCGTGTTGCTTTGCAAACCGCTGCTGCTGTTATGGGTGGAACCCAATCCTTGCACACCAACTCCAAGGACGAAGCTTTGGCATTGCCCACAACCGAGTCCGTTACCATCGCTCTCCGTACCCAACAAATCGTTGCTTACGAGTCCGGCCTGGCTGACACCGTTGATCCGTTGGGCGGCTCCTACTATGTAGAAGCGTTGACCGACAAGATCGAAAAAGAAGCTTGGGATTACATTAAGAAGATTGACGAATTGGGTGGCGCTCCCGAAGCTATCGCTAAGGGCTATATCCAAAAGGAAATTCAAGATTCCGCTTATGCTTGGCAGATGGACATTGAAAAAGGCCGTCGTGTAATCGTTGGCGTTAACAAGTTCACCCAAGAAGAAGAACCGCCTAAAGATTTGCTCCGTGTTGACGGTTCCGTTGGCAAGTTGCAAGCTGACAAGATCGCTGCTTTGAAAGCTAAACGTGATCAAAAAGCGGTTGACGCTGCATTGGCTGCTTTGGAAGCTGGTTGCAAGGACGAAAAAGTTAATTTGATGCCCTTGATTCTGACTGCTGTTGAAGCATACGCTACCGAAGGCGAAATCTGCGGTGTAATGCGTAAAGTATTTGGCGAGTACAAGGCTCCCACTCTCTAATTTGAAAGCGAAATTTTTTTGGAGGTAAATTAGAATGGCAATTAAAGTTTTAGTAGCAAAACCGGGCCTTGACGGCCATGATCGTGGCGCTAAGGTCGTTGCACGTGCATTGCGTGATGCTGGCTTTGAAGTTATTTACACCGGTATCCGTTTGACCCCTGAGCAAATCGCTGAAGCAGCTTTGCAAGACGACGTTCAAGTTGTTGCATTGAGCTTGCTCTCCGGTGCTCACAACACCCTGTTCCCGAAAGTAGTAGAATTGTTGAAAGCTAAGGGCTTGAACGACGTTCTCGTTTTGGGCGGCGGCGTTATTCCTGATGCTGACATTCCTGGCTTGAAGGCCGCTGGTATCAAAGAAGTATTCACTCCTGGTACCCCGACCACTGCTATCGTTGACTGCATCAACGCTAACGTAAAATAATCTAAACCACAATTGAATATAGCAAGCCGGGCTTGACCCGGCTTGCCATATTTAAATTTCACAGCTCCAATAGGCGGTGTAAATAATGGATATTGTTCAAGAATTGTTAAATCACAATAAACTTGCTCTGGCTAAGGCAATTACAGCGGTAGAAAACGAGTATGATAATGCGGTTGATATTATGACCAAAATTTACTCCAAGACAGGGCATGCTTATGTAATCGGTATTACCGGACCTCCTGGTGCCGGCAAAAGTACAATGACCGATAAGATTGCTAAGGAATATTCCAAACGTGGTTTCACAGTTGGAATTGTGGCAATCGATCCTACTAGTCCGTATTCCGGTGGCGCTATCTTGGGCGACCGTATTAGAATGATGGACCTGACAGCCGATGAAAAAATCTTCGTCCGTTCCATGGCAACCCGTGGAAGCTTGGGCGGCTTGAGCCAAAAGACAGGCGATGCTGTTAAGTTGATGGACGCATACGGCATGGACAGAATTATCGTTGAAACCGTTGGTGTCGGCCAGTCGGAAGTCGATATCGTTAAGACGGCGGATACCAGTATGGTAGTTGTTATACCTGGTATGGGCGACGATATTCAAGCCATTAAAGCAGGTATCCTTGAAATCGGTGACTTGTTCACGATCAACAAAGCTGACCGTGACGGTACAGACAAGCTCAACATTGAGATTGAAATGATGTTGGAATTAAATCCCGATCATGTTGGCTGGCGTCCTCCGATTAATAGGACTATTGCCAGCAAAGGGATTGGAATAGAGGAAGTGGTTAACTCCATTGAGGAACACAAAAAGTACCTTGAGGAAACTGGCAAACTGGCGGACATCCGCAAGAAGAGGACCAAATCTGAAGTTACGGCTATGCTGAACGACAGAGTTAACCGCTATATTGACGAAAAGGTAATCAGCACCAAAGAGTTTGACGACCAGATTATGGCTATGCAGACCCGTGAGATTGAACCTTATTCCGTCGTTGATGAAATTGTTGCCAAAGTTCTGAAATAAATTCAGGACAAAAAATAATTATTAAATTAGGAGGAAAACGAAATGAAGATTAATCGCGTTGACCACATTGGTATTGCTTGCGACAAACCCTTGGAAGAAGCAGCAAAATTCTACACAGACATTCTTGGCTTGAAATGCACCGGCCAGGAAGTAGTTCAAGAACAAGGTGTTGCTACCGTGTTCGTTCCCTGCGGCGAAGTTCTTTTGGAACTCCTCGTTGACATTACCCCGAATCATGACGGCCCTATCGGCAAGTACATTGCTAAGAACGGCCCTGGCATTCAACACGTTGCATTGAACGTTGATGATTGCGGCGCTACTTTGGCTGAATTGGATGCTAAAGGCGTTAAATTGATTGACAAGACCCCTCGTGGCGGTGCAGGCAATATGTGGATCGGTTTCTTGCATCCGAAAGCAGCCGGATTGTTGTTGGAAGTTTGCTCCCCCAAATAATCTGACTGACTAAACTTTGTTACACAGCCGGCATGGACAGGAGATTCATGTTGGGCTCTGTATAAAATCAATATTACCTGAAAATGGAGGTGTAAGATTTGAGTACTCAAGAAAAGATTGAGAAGCTTCTGAAGAAGACAGAAGTCATCCTCGCTGCCGGCGGCGAAAAACGCGTTGCTAAGCAGCATGAATCCGGCAAGATGACCGCTCGCGAGCGTATCGCCGAGCTCCTTGACGAAGGTTCCTTTGTAGAATTGGACCGTTTCGTACGTCATCGTTGCTCCAACTTCGGCCAAGAGAAGAAAGAACTTCCTGGCGAAGGCGTTACCACCGGCTATGGCACTGTTGACGGCCGTCTGGTATATGTATTTGCACAAGATTTCACCGTTGAAGGCGGTTCCTTGGGCGAAATGCATGCTAACAAAATCGTTAAGGTTTGCCGTTTGGCAGCTAAGATGGGTGCTCCCTGTGTTGGCTTGAACGACTCCGGCGGAGCCCGTATTCAAGAAGCAACCGACGCTCTCGGCGGCTATGGCAAGATCTTCTTTGAGAATACCCGTTCTTCCGGTGTTATTCCTCAAATTTCCGCTATTATGGGCCCGTCCGCAGGCGGCGCTGTTTACAGCCCTGCTCTGACCGACTTCATTTACATGGTAAAGAACACTTCCAAGATGTTCATTACCGGCCCTGCAGTTGTTAAGTCCGTTACCGGCGAAGACGTTACCCAAGAACAATTGGGCGGTGCTATGACCCACAACAGCAAGAGTGGTGTTGCTCACTTCGCAGCGGAAGACGACCATGACTGCTTGCAACAAATCCGTTACTTGCTCGGCTTCCTGCCCTCCAACAACATGGAAGGTGCTCCCATTGTTGAGACCGGCGACGATCCCAACCGTGTAGCTCCCGAGCTGAACACCCTGTTGCCTGACAACAGCAACGCTGCTTATGATATGTATGATGTTATTAAAGCAGTTGTTGATAACGGTGAATACTATGAAAGCCAAAAATACTTCGCAACCAACATCATTACCTGCTTTGCACGTATGGATGGTCAGACCGTTGGCATTATTGCTAACCAACCGAAAGTAATGGCCGGCTGCTTGGATATTAACGCATCCGACAAGTCCTCCCGTTTCATTCGTTTCTGCGACGCATTTGGCATTCCTCTGTTGAACCTGGTTGACGTACCGGGCTTCCTGCCTGGCTGCCATCAAGAATATGGCGGAATCATTCGTCACGGTGCAAAGATGCTCTATGCTTATTCCGAAGCAACTGTACCCAAAATTACCGTTGTTACCCGTAAAGCATACGGCGGTTCCTACTTGGCAATGTGCGCTCAAGAGTTGGGTGCTGATCAAGTTATCGCATGGCCGACTGCAGAAATCGCAGTTATGGGACCTGCCGGCGCAGCAAACATCATCTTCAAAGGTGATCCTGATCAAAAGAAGAAAACCGATGAATATGTTGAAAACTTTGCTACCCCGTACTATGCAGCTCAACGTGGCGCAGTAGATATGGTAATTGAACCCAAGAACACTCGTCCGGTTGTTATCAATGCATTGCAAATGTTGGCTTCCAAACACGAAGTATTGCCTGCTAAACGCCATGGCAACATTCCTTTGTAATTTGTAAAGCAAAATTGCTTGCGTGATTTTAGAAACTGAGGTGAATTGAATGGGTCCTGTTACTACTAATCCTTGGCTGATTGCGATTATTAACATGACCATCGTATTCGCAGTGCTGATTGCATTGGGTGTATTGATGAGCTTGATTCAAGTAATCGATCCGACCAAGAAGAAATCTGCTACTCCCGCAGCAGCAGTGCCTGCACCCAAAGCAGCCGCTCCGAAAGCAGCCGCTGCCGACAATGGTGCATTGATTGCAGTAATCGCTGCTGCAGTTGCTGCAGCTCAGGGCTGCAGTGCTGAGAATGTAGCTGTATTGCGGATTTCCAAGGCAACTTCCTGGACCGCAAACTCTTTCGTGGACGCTGTGTCTGCCCGCAAAGACAGCTTCTTCTAATTTGCAAACATCATTTGCAAAGAATTAGATTTAAAATTTTTAAGGAGGATTAATCCAAATGGCTAAACTTTATACTATTACCGTTAATGGTACCGCTTACAATGTAGAAGTAGCTGAAGCTGGTTGCACAGCAGCAGCTCCTGCAGCTCCTAAAGCAGCTCCTGCTCCCGCAGCAGCTCCTAAGGCAGCTCCCGCTCCCGCTCCGGCAGCAGCTCCTGCTCCCAAAGCAGCAGCTCCCGCTCCCGCAGGTGCAAACGTTGTTTCCGCTCCTATGCCCGGCAAGGTAAAGAGCGTTAACGTTAAAGCTGGCGACGCTGTTAAATCCGGCGACGTTCTCATGATTTTGGAAGCTATGAAAATGGATAACGAAATTATGGCTCCCGCTGACGGCACCGTTAGCGACGTTCGCGTAGCAGCTGGCCAAACAGTTGGTACTGGCGACGTTATGATCGTTATGTAATTTCAATTGCAGAACAAATAAAAAAACTGGCCCGCTTGCGGGCCAGTTTTTTTATGCTTGAGTGAGAAATATAGCAATCCTGTATAAATAGTTTTTTTCACTTATGTTTCACTTCCATAAATATTTATATGTGTGAGTGGTTATTTCACTTCGGTGAGCAAGGGTTTCCCTTGGGCGAAGGCAAGAATATTTTGGGCGGTCAACAAAGCCATTGCATCCCGTGTTTCCGTGGTGGCGCTTGCCATGTGGGGTGTGATGGCAACATTATTTAAGGTCAGTAATTTGTGGTCGCCGGGCAGGGGTTCCGGCTCCGTAACATCAAGGCAGGCATAAGCCAGTTTCTTATTCGCCAACGCCTCGTAAAGTGCATCCGTGTCCACCACCTTGCCCCGGCTGATGTTGATGAGGCAGGCAGTGGGTTTCATCAGGGCTAAAGTTTTGTCATTGATCAAATTCATGGTTGAGGGATTAAGGGAACTTGCCAAAAGCAGAAAATCAGAAAGTTTCAGCAATTCTTCAAGTTGGGTGTAAGCCGCCTGAAATTTCCCCTCATCCTGACGGCGGTGACGGTTGTAATAAATGATTTTCATTTTGCTTGCCAAAGCACGGCAGGCCACAGCACAGCCAATATCCCCCATACCGATGATACCCAAAGTTTTACCCGCCAAACTGGAAGTGAGGCCAAATGCCTTGTTGCTGCCCCAAGTACCATTGCGTACAAAATCGTTGGCGTTGGTAAGCTGACGGGCACTGTTGATTATCAAACCGTAACCCAAATCGGCCACAGCGTCAACCAGTACACCGGGAGTGTTGGTAACCCTTACATTGTGCCGGTGGCAGGCCTCCACATCAATATGGTCATAGCCCACGGAAAACTGGGCAATGATTTTCAGATTGGGCACCTTGTCCAAAAAAGCGTCATCAATTTTGTTTTTGCCGGTGGAAAAAAGAGCGTCCGCCTCTTTCAAGCGATTATCAAATTCTGCGGCAGTGAACTTTGCATTTTGCTGGTCCCACAGGGTAACATCGTCTTTCAAAAATTCAAAAGCTACGGGACGCATCTTGCCGGTGGCAAGCACCTTAAAGTTTTTTGTTTCCATAATAATCTCCTTACAAAAAAATCTATTTTAGAAAAAGGTCAAATTTTCCAATTCAATATGTTGCAGAATAGCGCTGGCAAGCATATAGGCCAGGCAAAAAGCGGCAGCCAGTTTGCCGCTCATGGCAAGGAACCGCACCTTTGCCGCCTTCCACGCCAAAGAACGGGCGTTAGCAACATCACTGCTGCGATGATATTCATAAAGAAAAGCCGCTGCAGCCGCCCCCACCAGACCGCCTAAAAAAGAGCCGAGGATGGGGAAGAAACCCGTGCCGATACAGGCACCGATGAAACCGCCGATGGCAATAAGGAACACCGCACCCCAACTTACCTTTTCTTTTTTAATGCCGAAGAGGGAAACAAAAAATTCCCAACTCTCGCCGGCAACATAGATTGCAGTCGCAATGGCAATGGCTTTGATGTCCAGATAACGCTCATCAAAGATGGCGAAAGCGATTCGTGAAACCATCATAATAGTGTTGCCCGGCAAATCAAAAATCGTCAGCAAAGGCCCTAACAAGGATATAAAAATTGCTAAAAGCGAAGTCGCAATAATACTCATATATTTATTATAGCATATTTTGAGGGATTTGAGTATTAGAAATTAGGTATCAGGTATCAGGTGTCAGGTTACAGGATATAGGAATTAGGAATTAGGAATTAGGGGAAGTCAGCAATTAAAGGGTGTGGGGAAACATAGGATTACGCTGTCGCTAATGAAAAGATAAAAACTTAAAGCTTAAAGTTGTGGTAAGATGTTCTGGGGATTATATTTTGGGTTTTGGGTGTGCGGGGTTATGCGAACCCTCGTCCGCACCTAAAGGGGCGGGGGACCGCCTACGGGAGCGTGTTGGCGGTGGTGGGGTGAGCAATTAG
Source organism: Acidaminococcaceae bacterium (assembly GCA_045598345.1). GTDB lineage: Bacteria > Bacillota > Negativicutes > Acidaminococcales > Acidaminococcaceae > Phascolarctobacterium_B. The sequence goes on from JAZLLX010000127.1 coordinate 23,663, forward strand.
GTTGTTGCTAATGAAAAGATAAAAACTTAAAGCTTAAAGTTGTGGTAAGATGTTCCTGTGATTATATGGAATTACCCCTTCCTTTTGGGAGGGGAGGGCCGATACTGGAACGTGGACCGGCGGGGTGAGCGATTAGGCAGTGACAAAGTTTTCTGCGTAATCCGCACCCCCAGTCGCCTTTCTGCGTTCCTATGGGCGCCAGCCCCCGCAAGGGCGGGGGCTACTCGTGTTCCTGTAATCTGTTATATAATCAAAGGAACATCCTACCATAATTTTTCATTTTTAATTTATAACTTTTAACTTCTACCGGTGGTGGGGTGAGCAATTACGCTGTCGCTAATGAAAAGATAAAAACTTAAAACTTAAAGTTTATGAATGCTTCGCATAAACAAAAACACCCGTCTGCCCCTGTGCATCGCACCCCCTTCGCCACTCCGTGGCCCTCTTCCCCCTGTTGGAGGACGCAAGGGCAGCCACTCTCTTCAAGAAGAGGGAAAATAAGTTCGCATTCAGCGGACTTTTTTATTTTTATTTTGCTTTTCACTCATTATACTATACCCCAAAGTGTGGACACTTTTCACTTTTTGGAAAAACAGCAAAAATCTATGAATTTAGACATTTTCTCCAAATCTATGGTATGCTATAAAAAGAAAAGGAGAAAATATGAAACGCAAATTTTTTACCGAACAGGAAATTGCCATTTTGGCACAAAATCCTTACACCGCCAAAGTCAGCACCAGCAGCATCAAGTTCACCCCCGCCTTCAAACTGCTGTTCTGGCAGGAGTATTGCTCCGGCACACAGCCCACCGCAATATTCCGCAAATACAATTACGACCCTGGGATACTGGGGCATCACCGTATCGGTCGCATCCAGTATGTTGTAAAGAATGCGGCTCTTGCAGGGGAACCGCTGTATGAAGGGGTCAAAACAGTCAACCTGCCGTCCCCCCTGTTTTCCCGGGATGACAATCTGCTGAAACAACTGCAGAAACTCAGGGAGGAAGTGGAATACCTGAAACAGGAGAATGCTTTTCTAAAAAAAACTGCATCCCTGCGTGGGGTAAAACAGCAGGAGGATGCGGAATCATGAAAGAAACATCTGCCATTTACGAATGTATCCGCAGCACCCTTGGGGAAAACAGTGTTTTCTCTGTCAGCCACCTGTGCGAAATTTCAGGAGTGTCCCGCAGCGGCTACTATGCCTGGCTGAAAACGGAACCGGCACGGAACATAAGGGAACAGCAGGACAGAAAGGATTTTGAACTCATAGCCGCGGCCTTCGGGCAGAGGGGGTACAGCAAAGGTGCGAAAGGAATTTACATGTGCCTTCTCCATTTCAAACCGGCGGTGGTGATGAACCTAAAGAAAATACGGCGGCTAATGAAAAAATACGGGCTTGTCTGCAGAATACGATCGCCAAACGCCTACAGGCAGATGATTAAGAAAATACAGGAAGGGAAATATGCCCCCAACCTTCTGAAAAGGGAGTTCCGAAAATACGGACCGAGAAAAGTGCTTCTGACGGACATAACTTACCTGCCGTACAACAACGGCATATTTGCCTATCTCTGTACAATATTGGACGCCTTCACAAAACAGATACTGTCATATGCCCTGAGCCAAAACCTGAAAGAGGACTTTGTGCTGGAAACGGTGGAGAAACTGGTCCGAACGCACGGCATATCCCTGACGGAGGAAACTCTTATCCACAGCGAGCAGGGAATACACTTTACAAGCGTGAAATTCATAGACATAGTGGAAAAAGCACATTTGAGAAAGTCCATGTCCAGAAAGGGGAATTGCTGGGACAACGCCCCGCAGGAAAGCTTCTTCGGTCACATGAAAGACCATATCGGTGAGAAAATAAAGGAAAGTACGGAGTACGAAGAAGTGCAAAAACTGGTGGATGACTACATTGACTACTACAACAAGGAAAGATACCAGTGGAATCTGGCGAAACTGTCACCGGATGAATATTATAAATTTTGTATGACAAGAATATACCCGTTAAAATGGATTAACCTGGACACTGCAAAACAAATAGCGGAGACGCTGGCAGTGTGCGATTGATAAAACAGCATATTCAGGATTTGGGAAAATAAAAAAGTGACACCGTTGTCCGAAGTTTGGGGCACAAAAATTGCATGTGTCCGAGAACAAGGGTGCGGAAAAATGAAACAAATTACTTGTGTCTAAAAAACGGGAACCAAAAAGTGAAAATTGTCCTTGACATGGGGTACAGTTCACATCATTCAAAAGCATTCAAAACAGCAAAATTGTAAAATTAAAATGGCGACATTTTGATTATATCTATCGCCATTCTAGAAATCACTTTTCACGATTTTTTCATTTTTGAATGAGAGAATTTTTTTGAAATGAAAGTGTTTGAGTGAAATCAAAAATATAAAAGCATCAGAATGATATCAGACCATAGTCAGTATGATATCATTTTGCCGTTGAAGCAAAAAGCAAAACGAAAAATTTTTTCGTGAGTGTCAATCTCACTATGAGATCTACCCAACTCTCACTATGAGATTGAGCGTATAAAAAAATAAAATAGCAGGAAATGCTATTTTGTTTGTGATGGAAAGTATAAAAATATTTTTCTTCATTATATATAATAGACATGAGTTTTGATTTTACAACCAAAAAGGGAA